>JAMNZB010000065.1 GCA_023622515.1 Bacillota bacterium
TACAGGCCTTAACCGATCATGCAGAGCAAAGTGAAAAAGTTAGCGATTCTGTTATGGAGCTTGCGATAGACTATCTTGCTTGTGGGCTTGTACCTGAAAAGAATTGCATTTTCATCCAATCCTTGGTGCCGGAATTATACGAGCTGACTGTTTTTTACATGAATTTTGTTACTTTGGCCCGGCTAAAGAGAAATCCTACCGTAAAATTTGAAATGCAACAAAAAGGATTCGGCGACACGGTTCCTATTGGCTTTTTAAATTATCCTGTAAGTCAGGCAGCAGATATTACAGCCTTCAAAGCGAATTTGGTTCCTGTAGGGGATGACCAGTTGCCCATGATTGAACAAACAAATGAAATTGTTCGATCGGTTAATTACACCTATGGAAGAGATATTTTACGAGAATGCCAAGCTGTTTTGTCCAAAGTAACTCGACTTCCCGGAACTGACGGTAATGCGAAAATGAGTAAAAGTCTGGGGAATTGCATTTATCTTTCAGATGACGAAAAAACGATAAAGACAAAGGTTATGGGCATGTTTACCGACCCTAACCATCTCCGTGTTGAAGATCCCGGGAAAGTAGAAGGAAACCCTGTCTTTGAATATTTGACAGCCTTTGATCCGGACCAAGAATCTCTTGATGAGATGAAGGCCCACTACAGGCGTGGCGGACTAGGTGATGTCAAGGTAAAAAAGCATCTCAACAATGTCTTGCAAGACATACTCCGTCCGATACGCAATAAGCGCTCTGAGTTAGAAGGTGAAAGAGGAGCCATCATGGCTATGCTAAAGGAAAATAGTAAGAGAGCCTCCTTGCTTGCCGCAGAAACACTCAGGGAATTAAAAGAGAGTATGGGACTGAATTATTAATATTTGTTATCAGATGGGCTTTGAAGGGTAGAAAAAGACCGGCAACAGTATTTCTTTACATTCAAAAGAAATACTGTTGTTTCCTTATTTGTGGCTCTTTACCTTCTTCAAATTTAGCGAAATCCAAGTTTTTAAAAAATTTTGCATAAAAGCTTGCAAGATTAAATAATCTGCGTTATACTTCGACTTGTGCCTAATTTATTTTGGGTAACAATCAGAGAAGTTTGAGATTGCTGCTTCATGAGCGCTGCGCCTGGAGCAGGTAACTTAGACGGAGAAATCTGCCCCTTGAGGCGGGTGAACACAACGCAGCATGAGAGGGTATTATACCCAGCGCATGCGTCTTAAGATGAAGCGGCTGGGTTTTATCTTGTTAGAGGATGATACGCCCGGATGTGTTGTGAAAGCAGAATAATAGGAGGACAATATGGCTGTCAATCAAAAAATCAGAATTCGATTAAAAGCATTTGATCATCAAGTATTAGATGAGAGTGCAAGCAGGATTGTGGATTCCGCAAAACGTTCAGGAGCAATTGTTTCCGGACCGATTCCTCTACCCACGGAAAAGGAAGTTTTCACAATTTTAAGATCCCCTCACGTTAACAAAGATTCGCGTGAACAATTTGAACTTCGCACTCATAAGAGATTAATTGACATTTTAGCGCCAAACAATAAGACAATGGAATCTTTGATGAAGCTAGAGATGCCGGCAGGCGTAAATATTGAGATAAAGATCTGATTCCCAGATCCCGGCTCATGTTCATGTAATGTGAACCGATAAGCAGGAGGTAAAAATGAGTAAATTCATGCTTGGAAGAAAAGCAGGTATGACCCAAGTTTTTGATGAAACAGGTGTCGCAGTACCGGTTACCGTGATTCAGTGCGGTCCGCTAACTGTTGTTCAAAAGAAGACAGTTGAAAATGACGGCTATAATGCAATTAAAGTAGCCTACGAAGAAGTTAAAAAACTTAACAAACCGGATGAAGGTCAGTTCAAGAAGGTCAATGTTAAGCCGATGCGCTTTTTACGCGAATTTAAAAGCGACGAAGATTTTGCCGTTGGTGATGTTATCAATGTTGCCGATATGTTTGAGGTCGGTGGACGTGTTGATGTTGTTGGAACATCTAAAGGTAAGGGATTTGCCGGTCCGATGAAACGCCATAATTTTTCTCGTGGTCGGATGTCACATGGTTCAAAATACCATCGTGCCTCCGGGTCTCTGGGAAGTTCGGCTACACCGGGAAAAGTCCGTAAGGGCAAAAAATTACCCGGTCAGCTGGGAAACAAGCGAGTGACTGTTCAAAACCTGGATGTTGTTATGGTTGATAGAGAAAGAAATATCTTAGTTGTAAAAGGTTCTGTACCCGGTTCCCGCAACGGATTTCTTGAAATTAGCAACACGGTTAAAGCAGATCGCTAATCGAGAGTGAGAGGTAAAGAGAATGATTAAAATCGATTTATATAACATGAATGGCGATCGTAATGGGGAAATTGAATTAGCTGAAAGTGTTTTTGGTATTGAGCCTAACCTTGATGTTTTACACCGTGCCATCGTTATGCAGCTGGCTAACAAACGACAAGGTACCCATAAGACAAAAGATCGTTCAGAAGTTCGTGGTGGTGGCCGTAAGCCCTATCGCCAAAAAGGCACCGGTAGAGCGCGTCATGGTTCAAGTCGTTCGCCCATTTGGGTTGGTGGCGGTGTTACTTTTGGACCGGTTCCTCGTTCCTATCGCACAAAATTGCCAAAGAAAATGCGCAGATTAGCCATGCGGTCCGCCTTGTCTGCTTGCGTACAAGGTGAAAAGTTGAAAGTCCTTGATGACCTGCGTTTTGATGAAGTTAAGACAAAAAATATGGTTAATGTTTTAAACAAACTGAATCTTACAAGCTCTGTCTTGCTTATTCTCCCTGAAAAAGATAAGACGGTTGAGTTATCTGCGCGCAATATTCCCGGCGTAACGGTTGAGTATGTTAATACCATTAATGTTTATGATTTAATGAAAAACAATAATGTATTAATGACAGAAGGCTCCGTTCGCAAGCTAGAGGAGGTACATGCATAATGAGAAATCCATACGATATTATTATTGAACCTATTATTACTGAACGCAGCACGATGATTACCGGGGATGGTAAATATACTTTTAAAGTTGACCCCAAGGCAACAAAGACAGAAATAAGAAAAGCTTGCGAGCAGCTGTTTAATGTTAAGGTCCTCAAAGTCAATACGAGAAATGTATCCGGCAAAATGAAGCGCATGGGTGCAACTTCCGGATATACTTCCTCTTGGAAAAAGGCAATAGTCACTATTGACACGAATCCCCAAGCGGATACCTATCTCGTAGAAGGTGGCAAAACAAAGCAAAGTGATAAAAAATATAAAAATACTATAGAAGAATTCGGGTTCGGCCTATAAGTCGTCCCAAACGAGAAGGAGTAAAGTAACATGGCAAAAAGCTTTAGACCCACTTCTCCCGCCCGCAGGGAAATGACCGTGGCCGACTTCTCTGGTTTAACAGATAAGAGGCCTGAAGCTTCCCTTACAAAGGTGAGGAAACAGCATAGTGGACGTAACAACCACGGACGTATTACGGTAAGAAGACGTGGTGGTGGAAATCGTAGAATTTACCGCATAATTGAGTGGCGTAGACTTAAGGATGGCATTCCTGCAAAAGTCGCAGCAATTGAATATGATCCTAACAGGAGTGCTCATATTGCCTTGCTGCATTATGCAGACGGTGCAAAGACATATATTCTTGCCCCTAGAGGTGTAAATGTCGGTGACACATTACTTTCCGGTGAAAATATTGATCCGGTTCCGGGCAACTGCCTGCCTCTGAGAAGTATACCTGTCGGTTCATTAGTGCATTGTATTGAAATGAAACCGGGAAGAGGGGCTCAATTGGTACGTGCCGCAGGAACCTCTGCCCAACTCATGGCAAAAGAAGGTAAGTACGCGCAGCTCCGTATGCCATCCGGTGAATATCGCTTGGTCTTACAAGACTGCCGCGCAACTGTTGGTGAAGTTGGCAATGAGGATCATGAAAACATTACCATCGGAAAAGCCGGCCGTGTCCGTCACATGGGACGCAGACCAAAGGTTCGCGGTAAAGCTATGAACCCCGTAGATCACCCACATGGTGGTGGTGAAGGTAGAAACCCGATTGGTATGCCAAGCCCCATGTCACCTTGGGGGAAACCCACAAGAGGTAAGAAAACACGTAAGCGTAACAAACACTCGGACAAGTATATTGTTCGTCGTAGGAAGAAGTAGGAGGCTGTATTATGAGTCGTTCATCAAAAAAAGGATTTTTCGTTGATGAGAAGTTAATGAAACGTATTGAAGCCATGAATGAGAAGAATGAGCATAAGGTTTTAAAGACATGGTCTCGCACCTCTACAATCTTCCCGGAAATGGTAGGACATACAATTGCAGTGCATGATGGTAGGAAACATGTTCCGGTTTATATTACCGAGGAAATGGTCGGCCATAAGCTAGGTGAGTTTGCACCAACGCGCACATTTCGTTCTCATGCAAAATCTGAGAGAAAAGTTTAGTGAGGAGAACCAAAAGTGGCTAAGAAAGTAATGAGTAAGCAAGAGTTACTCGACAATAAAGAAGAAATTTTAAAGCGTTATTACAGTGTTGAGAGAAGATCGCAAAAAAGTCCTACTTTAACAAAAAAGGAACGCAAGGTTCTTGGGATCGGTAAAAATGAAGGTAAAGCCATAAAGAGACATGTTCGTATTTCTCCCTTCAAGGCAAAGTTGGTCTGTGATTTGATTAGAAATAAGGATTTAAGAGAAGCAAAGGCCATTTTGACTTATACAAATCGTGGCGCTGCGCCTGTTATTTTAAAGCTTTTAAATTCTGCAGAAGCAAATGCTGTAAATAATAACGGCCTGAATGCAGAGCAACTTTATGTTTCGGAAATCCAAGTTAGCCCCGGTCCGATTATGAAACGTTGGAAGGCGCGCGGCAAAGGATCTGCAAGTCGTATCAACAAGCGTACTTGCCACATTTCAGCGGTCTTAAGAGAAAGAGCATAGGAGGGATTTATGGGACAAAAAGTTAATCCACATGGCTTTAGAGTAGGGGTTATTAAAGAGTGGGATACCCGTTGGTATGCCGATAAAAAGAATTTTTCAACCTATTTGGTTGAAGATACCAGAATCAGAGAGTTTCTCAATGATGAACTCCGCAATAACGGAGTTTCACGTCTTGAGATAGAACGCGAGGGTGAAGAAAAGGTTGTTATTACCATTTCCACATCAAAGCCCGGTCTGGTTATTGGTAGACAAGGGGCCGAAATCGATGCCCTAAAACAAAAGCTAACCAAGAGATTTAAAAGAAATTTCTTTATTAATGTTAAAGAAGTAAAAAATCCTGATGCTGATGCACAATTAGTCGCTGAAAATATCGCACGTCAGCTGGAGGAAAGAGTTTCTTTCCGTAGGGCTATGAAACAGGCGATCAGCAATGCGATGAAGGCCGGTGCAAAGGGTATTAAAACAATGTGTAGCGGACGCTTAGGTGGTGCGGAAATTGCTCGTAGCGAGCAGTATCACGAAGGAACAATTCCTCTTCACACCATGCGTGCAGACATTGAATACGGCTTTGCCGAAGCGCATACGACTTATGGCCGATTGGGTGTAAAAGTCTGGATTTATAAAGGCGAGATTATTGCTTTGCCAAAACATCAGCAAGAAGAAGGAGAAGCCTAAATGTTATTACCTAAGAGAGTTAAATATAGACGCCAACATCGTGGTCGTATGAAGGGTAAGGCGACTAGGGGGAACAAAGTGACCTATGGCCAATATGGCTTGCAAGCTTTAGAGCCCTGTTGGATAACCTCTGCCCAAATTGAAGCAGCCCGTGTTGCTATTAATCGTTACCTCAGAAGAGGTGGTACTGTTTGGATTAAGGTGTTTCCGGATAAACCGGTAACTGCTAAACCGGCAGAAACTCGAATGGGTTCCGGTAAAGGTAGTCCTGAATATTGGGTAGCTGTCGTTAAACCGGGTAGAGTGCTTTTTGAACTAGCAGGTGTTCCTATGAATGTAGCAAAAGAAGCATTTCGCCTTGCGGCCCATAAGCTGCCCATTAAGTGTCGCTTTATAGAAAGTGATCGGGAACTTTCCAGGGAAGAGTACGAGAGATTTGCTGAGGTTCAGACAGATGTTCTTGAATCACTTGAAGAAGCAGAAGCTGCGGAAGGTGAAGAACCTGCTGTAATCGGCGAGGAGGATGAGAGCGATGAAGGCTAGTGAATTAAGAAAAAAGAGTGTCCAAGAATTAAATACGGAACTAAATTCTTTGAAAGAAGAACTCTTCAAGCTAAGATTTCAACACGCAACAAACCAGTTGTCGAACCCCATGAAGCTGAAGAGCGTTAAGCGTGATATTGCTCGAGTCAAAACTGTTATCAAAGAACTTGAGCTTACAAGCGCAAAAGTATAGGCGAGGTTAAATATGGAAAGAAATATTCGGAAAACTCAAACAGGCCTTGTTGTATCCGATAAAATGGATAAGACTGTTGTTGTTGAAGTAACATCGAAAGTACAACATCGCCTTTATAAGAAATTTGTAAAACGTACTGTGCGTTTTAAGGCCCATGATGAAAATAATGAATGCAAGGTTGGCGATACCGTTCGTATTATGGAAACTCGTCCTCTCAGTAAAGATAAAAACTGGAGAGTTGCAAAAATTATTGAGAAAGCTAAGTAGTTGGAGGCGTTGTAATGATTCAAGTAGAAAGTTATTTAAAATCTGCAGACAATACCGGTGCCAGACAATTACAGTGTATCAAAGTACTGGGCGGTTCCGGTCGCAGATATGCCAATATTGGTGATGTTATTGTCTGTTCTGTTAAAGAGGCTTCGCCCGGTGGCGTTGTTAAAAAAGGCGATGTGGTAAGAGCGGTTATCGTTAGAACTAAGAGTGGTGTTCGGAGAAATGACGGTTCGCTGATTCGCTTTGATGAAAATGCAGCTGTCATCATTAAAGATGACAATAATCCCCAGGGTACTCGTATTTTCGGGCCTATTGCCAGAGAGTTGAGAGAGAAAAACTATATGCGTATTCTCTCTTTAGCCCCTGAAGTTCTGTAAGGAGGATATTATGGTTAAAGTACAACATGTAAAAGTCGATGATAATGTCTTTGTTCTTACAGGCAAAGATGCCGGCAAAACAGGTAAAGTTTTAAGCATCAATCGTGCAACGGGAAGAATCATTGTTGAAGGTGTAAATATTGTTACAAAGCATCAACGACCCGATATGCGATTGGGAACCGGTGGAATCGTGCGCAAAGAGGCTGGCATCGATGCTTCCAATGTTATGGTCGTCTGCCCTAATTGCAAAAGACCCTCGAAAACCGGTAGAAAATTTGAAGCTAACGGTGACAAGGTTCGTTTTTGCAAGGCCTGCAGTGCAACAATCGATACGATTCGGAAGGGCTCTAAGTAGGTGAGGTAAATTATGGATAATAGATTATATGCAAAATACAAAAATGAAGTCGTGCCTGCATTAGCTGAAAAGTTTCAGTATAAGAGCCCGATGCAAGTGCCCAAACTAGAAAAAATAGTTCTCAATATGGGTGTGGGTGACGCTCGAGAAAATTCCAAAGCTATTGAAAGTTCAGCCAATGTATTAAGAACAATTTCCGGACAAAAACCAATTGTTATTAAGGCAAAGAAGTCTGTAGCGAACTTTAAACTTCGTCAAGGTATGGATATTGGGGTGAAAGTAACGCTGCGCGGAAAACGTATGTATGAGTTCTTAGACAAACTAATCAGCATTTCACTCCCGCGGACCCGTGACTTTAGAGGAGTTAATCCGAATGCTTTTGATGGCCGTGGTAATTATGCCTTAGGCGCGAAAGAACAATTGATTTTCCCTGAAGTTAACTATGATTCAATTGATAAAATTCGCGGTCTTGATATTGCTATCGTAACGACAGCAGAAACCGATGAAGAAGCTAAAGCATTACTCGACGGGCTTGGAATGCCCTTCCGTAAGTAGCTGGAGGAAAAGTAATGGCAAAGAAATCAAAAATTGCAAGTGCAAATAGAAAAGCTAAATTTTCAACTCGTCAACACAACCGTTGCCAACTGTGTGGTCGTCCACGTGCCTATATTCGTAAATTTGGTATCTGCCGTATATGTTTCAGGGAGTTAGCCTATAAGGGCCAAATTCCCGGTGTACGAAAAGCAAGCTGGTAGAAAGAAGGTATAGTATGCAAATTACAGATCCAATCGCAGATATGTTAACCCGTATCCGTAATGCCGGTAGTGCAGGACACGAAACTTGTGAAATACCTGCTTCCAACTTAAAAAAGGCAATTGCTCAAATTCTTCTCGATGAAGGTTTTATTGATAGAGTTGAAGTTAAAGAACACGAGGTTCAAGATACTATTAAAGTAACCTTGAAGTATCGTGATAGGAAAAATGTTATTAAAGGTATTAAGCGAATTTCTAAGCCCGGGCTGCGTGTATTTTCCAGTGCGCAAGATATGCCAAAAGTACTCGGAGGATTAGGAATTGCCATAGTTTCTACTTCCAAGGGCGTTATGACCGATAAAGAGGCGCGCAAGAATAATGTAGGCGGCGAAGTTCTCGCCTATGTATGGTAGAACTCTGAAAAAGCAGTATTGCTATAATCTTAAGAGCAGGAGGAAAGTATGTCTCGCATAGGAAAAAAACCTATTACAATACCGGCAGGAGTAGATGTTGTCTTTGAGAATGGTGTAATTACTGTTAAAAAAGGCAACGTATCCTTAGCCCAACAGATTGATCAGAATATTCGTGTAAATATTGCTGATAATGAAATTACAATTGAACGAGATAGCGACCAAAAGGAAGTTCGCTCTTTGCACGGCTTATATCGTTCGCTCGTCAACAATATGGTTGAGGGCGTTGATAAAGGCTTTGAGAAGAAACTACGTATTGAAGGTATAGGCTATCGTGCTGAAAAGCAGGGAAATAAGTTAGTTTTAAATGTTGGTTTGTCACACATAGTGGAAATGGTTGAGCCCGAAGGTATCACATATGATGTACCGGCGAATAACTCCATTATTGTAAAAGGTGCTGATAAGCAACTCGTTGGCGAGATGGCGGCAAAAATCCGTGCAGTCCGCCCACCGGAGCCCTATAAAGGAAAAGGTATCCGCTATGAAAATGAAGTTGTTCGCATTAAAGAAGGCAAAACAGGTGCTTAATAGAAAGGTAGAACGCTAAATGATTAAAAAAGTTGCAAAAAATGCAATACGTAAAAGAAAGCATTTTCGTATACGTAAGAAAATTTCTGGAAGCGCTGAAAGACCAAGATTGAGCGTATTTAGAAGTAATTCCCACATCTATGCTCAAATCATTAACGATGATGATTCAAGAACACTCGTTTCTGCCTCAAGTCTTGATAAAGAAAATAGGACCGGGGAGCGTGGATCCAACATTGAATCTGCCAAATTGGTCGGTAAAGCCATAGCAGAAAAAGCCTTGCAAGAAGGTATTGAAGAAGTTATTTTTGACCGTAGTGGTTATATATATCATGGCCGTGTGGCAGCTTTAGCAGAAGCAGCTCGTGAAGCGGGATTGAAATTTTAAGAGGAGGAGCCTACATGCAAGATACTAACGTAGAAGTATTGGCAAATGAAGCCACTCAAGATGTAACTCAAGCTCAAGAAGCTCATGCGCGTGTGCAAAGCGAGTCCACAGGAAGTAAGGATATTCGTGATTCGAGAACATCAAGAGGAAATCGCAACCCTAGAAGACGTCGTAATAGCCGCAATAAAGCTCGTAGGGAAGAGAAAAAAGACGAAATTCGTGAAGAAGTTATCCACATCGGGCGTGTTGCAAAGACGGTTAAAGGTGGGAGAAACTACCGCTTTACCGCACTAGTTATTGCCGGCGATGGTGAAGGCCGAGTTGGTAAGGGGCTGGGAAAAGCAGCAGAAGTTCCTGATGCCATTCGTAAGGGAATTGATGCGGCGAGAAAAAATATGATTGAAGTACCGATAAGCGGTACAACAATTCCTCATGAAGTTTTAGGGATTTTTGGCGGTGGTAAAGTTTTACTGAAACCGGCCCCCGAAGGAACAGGCGTAATTGCCGGTGGTCCTATTCGTGCTATTTGTGATATGGCCGGAATCAAGGATGTCCGTACAAAATCTTTGGGCAGTAATAATCCCAATAACATGGTTAATGCTGCTTTCGAGGGATTAAAACAATTAAGCTCTCTGGAAGATGTAGCAAGACGTCGTGGTAAAACAATTAAAGAAATTATAGGTTAGGAGAGCGAAATGAAAAAATTATTAGTCACCCTAACACGCAGCAAAGCAGGCCAGAAGAAAAATCACTTAGCAAACCTTGAAGCTCTTGGTTTAGCAAAAGTTGGTGATCAAGCTCTTCATGAAGATAACGCTGCAATACGAGGAATGTGCTTTAAGGTGCAACATCTTGTAAGCGTCGAAGAAGTTGAAGTTGAAGAAGTAGAAGTGGAGGCACGCTAATGAAAATTAATGAAATTTTCCCAAGTGAAGGCTCAAGACCGAAAGGTCGTCGTAAAGGGCGTGGACATGGCTCCGGTAATGGTAAAACTGCCGGCAGAGGCCATAAAGGTCAAAAGGCTCGTTCCGGTGGTGGTGTCGGCTTAGCTTTCGAAGGCGGGCAAATGCCTTTATACCGTAGAATACCCAAAAGAGGATTCAACAATAAGCGTTTTGCTAAGCAGTATGTTCTTCTCAATGTGGATCAGTTAAATCAATTTGACGACGGTAGTATTGTCGATATTGATAGTATCCGCGAATCCGGCCTAATCTCCATTCCGAAAGTGAATGATGGGCTGAAAGTTCTGGGCAATGGTGAGCTGGAGAAAAAGCTTACTGTTAAAGCAGTTTGTTATACAAAATCTGCTCGCGAAAAAATTGAAAAGGCTGGCGGAACGGCCGAGGAGGTCTAGGCTATGGGAAGTAGCAATATATTTACAACGTTTAGGAATGCATGGCGTATTGATGATTTGCGTAAAAAAATCATCTTTACGCTACTTGCTATTCTTGCTTTCCGGTTGGGTACTCATGTGCCTGTCCCCGGTATTAGCACTTCAGCCTTTCAAGAGTTAATTATGAATTTCGGTCAGCTGGGATCCTTCCTGAATATCATTTCAGGGGGAGCCCTGCTGCAAGTTTCCATTCTTTCTCTAGGTATTCAGCCATTTATTAATGCCTCGATTATTATGCAGCTCCTCATTGTTATTATTCCGGCCTTGAAACAATTGCAAGAAGAAGGAGAAGCAGGTCGGAAGAAAATTCAACAATATACGAGGTATTTTGCCCTTGCTTTGGGTCTGGTTATGAGTATTGCTTATTGGAATGCAACACGTTCAGCAGCTTCAACCGTCTTGCCGGCTTGGCTGAATGCTTTTGTGGTCATCCTCAGCTTTACGGCCGGTTCTGCATTTATCATGTGGTTAGCCGAACAAATTGACCAAAATGGTATTGGGAACGGTACATCAATTATTATTGCCATTGGTATTATCAGCCGAATTCCGGATGTTGCTAAACAATTGTACTATACGGCAAGATCATGGACAGCCACCGGTAATGTTCTTGTTGCTCTCCTGGGTGTTTTGGCTGTTATGGCCTTCTTTGTCTTTATTATTTACGTTGTTGTATATGTCTCGACAGCGGAAAGAAAAATTCCGATTCAATATGCCAAAAGAGTGGTTGGGCGAAAAATATATGGCGGTCAAAGTTCCTACTTACCGATAAAGGTCAACCAATCAGGTGTTTTGCCGGTTATCTTTGCGGTTAGCGTTTTAATGCTTCCGTCGACAATTGCCGGATTTGTTGGAGGGACAGGAAAAATATCTCAGTTCTTTTTGAACTTTAACCAACACTTTAGCTACTATATCATCTATTTCCTGATGATTTTCGGTTTCACCTTCTTCTATTCGAGTATTTCTTTTGATCCTGTAGATATTTCAAGAAATATTCAAAAGAATGGTGGCTATATTCCGGGAATAAGGCCGGGTAGACCGACAGCAGATTACATTAAAGATTCTGCTCGAAAACTATCCTGGTTTGAAGCATTATTTTTAGCTTTCATCGTCTTAATGCCTTCGCTTTTGAGTTTTATTACCGGCACAAGTCAGGCCCTGTGGTTTGGTGGTACAGGGGTCATGATTGTAGTAGGTGTTGCCCTGGACATCGTCAATCAACTGGAAGCCCAAATGATGATGAGACACTACAAAGGCTTCTTGGATTAAAATTTTATTTACACTGATGCACTGCCTACTCAAAGTACTGAGTAGGCAGTGCTTATCTATTTGAAAGTATAGGAGTTATTATGCGATTAGTTTTTTTAGGGGCCCCGGGTGTTGGCAAGGGGACCATTGCTGAAACTTTTTCCGCTGAGGCAGGCTTAGCTCATATTTCAACCGGGGCTATTTTGCGTGAGCAGATTAAAGAGGGTAGCGATTTAGGCAAGGCGGCAAAGTCATATATTGATGCCGGAGACTTAGTTCCTGACAAGCTTGTATCTGATATGCTTGCTGAACATTTAAAAAATTGTAAAAGGGGATATATTCTGGACGGATATCCGCGTACTATTGAGCAAGCAAAATTTTTAGATGACTTGCTGGACCAGTTGGAAACACCGTTAAATGCTGTTGTTCTGGTAGAGATACCGGAGAAGACTATTGTTGAACGCCTAACCTCTCGCTTAACCTGTAAGAGTTGCGGGGCAATTTATAATACAAAAAATCAGCCTTCTGAAAAAGAGGGAATTTGTGACAAGTGCGGTCATGAGCTAATACAAAGAGACGATGATAAAGAGGAGGTAATTGTTCAACGTCTGAAAACTTATGAAAGTAAGACAAAGCCCTTAATCGATTTTTATAAAAAGAAGGATTTGCTTTTGACAGTTGATAATTCCGGTAGCCCTGAAGAGGCTGTCGAGAATCTAAAACAAGTTTTATCAGAAAAGGAAGAGTAATTTTGGTTATTATTAAAACAGAGAACGAAATTGACTTAATGAAGGAATCAGGAGCGATAACAGCCTCTGTTTTTGAAGTACTTGAGAAGAAGATTCGTCCGGGAATCAGCACGAAAGATATTGATGATTTAGTCTATGAACATATTAGCTCACAGGGAGGGACACCTTCTTTTTTACATTACGGCGAACCGCCATTTCCGGCTTCCGCCTGTGTTTCCATCAATGAAGAGGTAGTCCATGGAATTCCTGCTGCTAACCGGATTTTAAAAAATGGAGATATTGTTTCTGTTGATGTTGGCACATTTTTTCAAGGTTTTCATTCAGACGCCTGCAGAACCTTTCTATGTGGTGAGGTTGCTGAAGAAGTACAAAAACTCGTGAGGGTTACCGAGGAGTCATTTTGGAAGGCTGTAGAAAAAGCAGTTATCGGTAATCGAATTGGTGATATCTCTTATGCCGTTCAAGAACATTGTGAGAAGCATGGTTTTGGAGTTGTGCGCGAATTAAGTGGACACGGCATCGGAAGGAACTTGCACGAGGATCCGGAAATTTTGAATTACGGAAGGCCGGGCACAGGAATGCGACTGGCCGAAGGCATGGTTATTTGTATTGAGCCCATGATTACTCTGGGTTCACCTCGCATAAGCCTTTTAGACGACGAGTGGACGATTGTTACCCGAGATGGAAAAGCGGCATCTCACTATGAAAATACGGTAGCCATTACGAGAAATGGCCCGATTATCTTGACTTGTACAGGAAAAAGCACTATATAATATAAATGCTCAGGCAGTAAATGCCTATAAATACTAGCTAAAAGAAGATTAAGGAAGGAGATTTTGATGGCAAGAGAGGATTTAATTGAAGTACAGGGGACCGTTATCGAAACGCTACCCAATACAATTTTTAGGGTAGAACTTGATAATGGCCATGTTGTTCAAGCTCATTTATCCGGCAAGCTAAGGCAGCATTATATAAAAATCCTTACCGGAGATCGTGTCACCCTGGAACTTTCTCCCTATGATTTAACAAAAGGAAGAATTACTTGGCGTTCGAAATAGATAAGTTTATTATTTGAATTCCTATAAACCATATTTACAGGAATATTCAGAGAAAAACAGGCAAAATTGCTTGATTTTCTAAGGATTGTGTATATAATTATATGGTACGCTCAAAACCGGCATGGTTTTGTGTGCTTATTTTAGTTAAGAAAGGGGTAATTGAAATGAAGGTAAGACCTTCCGTAAAGAAAATATGTGACAAGTGTCGCATTATAAAAAGACGCGGTCGGGTTATGGTCATTTGTTCTGACCCAAGACACAAGCAACGTCAGGGCTAATCCATAACTACATTACAGTCATGTAGTTAAGAAGGCAAGTTTCTTTTTGATCAGGAGATTCTTTGCTAAATTAAGCACACGAGACAGGATGCGGCTGCATCAATCTGAAGATTGTTGTTTCCTACATTCGTGTTTGCATATAGATTTTATGATCGTATACAAATAAACACTCAGATTGATGGAGGTATATTAATGGCACGTATCGCTGGGGTAGATTTACCTAATGAAAAACGTGTAGAGGTTGGCTTGACCTATATATATGGAATTGGTCGCGCAACGTCTAAACTAATTTTAGAAGCATGTGAAATTAATCCGGATACTAGGGTTAAGGACCTTAGTGAAGATGAAATTTCGAAGATTAGAGATGAGATTGATCGTTCTTACCATGTTGAAGGCGATCTTCGTCGTGAAATCGGTATGAACTTAAAACGTTTACAGGAAATAGGTTCATATCGTGGTCGTCGCCACAGAATGGGCTTACCCGTTAGAGGTCAAAGAACAAAGACCAATGCACGGACAAGAAAAGGTCCCGGTGCAATGGGTAAACGCAAGAAAAGATAGGAGTCTGTAAATGTCAAGAAATCCAAGAAGAGGCTCTGCTAAGGGCGGACGCGTAAGAAGAAGAGATAGAAAAAATATTGATTCCGGTATAGTGCATATTCACTCTACCTTTAATAATACTATTGTTACGATTACCGATACCCAAGGAAATGTTATTGCTTGGTCCAGTGCAGGCGCACAGGGTATGAGAGGTTCACGTAAGAACACCCCTTTTGCTGCACAACTTTCTTCTGAAACGGCAGCCAAAAAAGCAATGGAACATGGTCTTAGAACAGTTGAAGTAAATGTAAAGGGGCCCGGCGCCGGTCGTGAATCCGCCATACGTGCGCTTGCTACAGCCGGCTTAGAAGTTACCGTTATCCGTGATGTTACACCTATTCCCCATAACGGATGTCGTCCCCCGAAACGTCGTAGAGTATAGAGGAGTTAAGAATGGCAAAATATACTGATGCTACTTGTCGCCTTTGCAGACGAGAAAATGATAAATTATTTTTAAAGGGTGATCGTTGTTATTCGAATAAATGTGCTATGGTTCGCCGTAAAGGCCCCCCTGGCCAAAATGTTGGAAGAAGACGGAAAGAGTCTGAATACGGTCGCCAATTACGGGCAAAACAAAAAACAAAACGCTTCTATGGTGTTTTAGAGAAACAATTCCGCAAGACATACGCAAGGGCTGAACAAATGTCCGGCATTACCGGTGAAAATCTCTTGCAGCTCTTGGAACGTCGCTTTGATAATGTTGTTTATCGTTTGGGTTTTGCCGAATCACGTGCGATGGCCAGACAGCTTGTAACACACGGTCACTTCCATGTAAATGGAAAGCGCTTGGATATTCCCTCTGCTACTTTGAATGAGGGTGATGAGATTACTGTCATCGAGCGGTCAAAAAAATTAATGCCTTTTGCTGAATTAGAAGCAAGCACAACTGTTCCCGCATGGTTAGAAATGGATGTTAACCAGTTAAAGGGTAAAATTGTCAGCTTGCCAACTCGTGAAGAAATTGATATTAATGTTGAAGAAACACTAATTGTTGAGCTTTACTCGAAATAATTAGCTTGTTTGTTGTGACATTGCCACTAAAGGAGGCCTAAGTGTTAGATATAAAAGTTCCTACAATTGAATGCCTGAAACATAGTGAAAACGGCTTCTACGGCAAGTATAGTTTTGAACCGTTAGAGCGGGGATATGGTACCACTCTTGGTAATGCCTTGAGACGGGTCTTATTATCCTCCCTACCGGGTGCTGCAGTGACAGCGCTTCGAGTTGAACATGTATATCATGAATTTTCTACCATTCCCGGTGTAATTGAGGATATGACTGAGGTTATCCTCAATGTTAAGTCAATACGCGCTCGCGTACATTCTGATGGCCCGAAAACGGCTCAAATCAAAGTTGAAAAAGGGAAAAGCGGTCCGATTACCGCTGGAGATATTATTCATGACGATGAACTGGAAATCATCAATGAAGATCAAGTTATTTTTACGGCTAATGGAGATTCAGAGATTTATGTTGAATTTACCTTTGTCAAAGGCGTAGGCTATAAGAGTTCAGAGGAAAATAAGTGGCCTCATCAACCTATCGGTGTTATTCCGATTGATTCTATCTTTAACCCTGTAAGAAAAGTGAACTATTCTATTGAGAATGCTCGTGTAGGACAGGTAACAGATTTTGACTGTTTGATTTTAGAGATAGAAACGGATGGCACAATAAATACAACAGATGCTCTGAAATATGCGGCAAAGCATTTGATTGAGCATTTGAAGCCCTTCACTGTGTTAAACCATGAGGAATTAAGTCAAGGTGAAGAAGAGCTTGAAATTGTTGAAGAGCATGATGAGGTACATGATACCATTATCGAGGACTTAGATTTTTCTGTTCGTACATACAACTGCCTGAAACGAGCGAATATTAATAACGTTGGTGATCTGATTGCTCGTACGGAAGAAGACATGATGAAAGTAAGAAATTTAGGTAAAAAATCACTTGAAGAAATTGTCTTAAAACTTGATGAGATTGGCTTAGAGCTTGCAAAAGAAACAGAAGAATAGGCCAGGTACTTAATTATAGGAGGATGAGGTAAAATGTCAGGATATAGAAAGCTTAGCCGTAGGTCGGACTTAAGGCGTGCCCTCTTAAAGAATCAAATTACGTCTTTATTAGTCCACGGTCATTTGACAACTACAGATGCTAGAGCGGAAGAAGTTCAAAGACAAGCGGAGAAAATTATTACTCTCGCTATAAAAGAATATAAAAATTACGAAAGCAAAGAAGTTGAAGTTTCAAAAGCAAAATTAGATGACAAGGGTAGAAAACTTTTGCAATCTAAAACTTCAAAGAATGGTGCTTCATATGATGTTGTGCAAAGAGAAATGGGCACAAAACTTGTGCAGGTTGATAAACCGTCAAGGCTTGCCGCAAGACGTCAAATGTTGCGCTTTATGAATGAAATGAAAGATGAAAATGGTAAACGGATCCAAACGGTAAACCACGTGTTCAATGAAGTTGCCCCACGTTATGAAGGTCGACAAGGTGGTTATACGAGAATTATTAAACTTGGTGCACGTCGCGGTGATGGTGCCAATATGGTTAGAATTGAGCTCGTCTAGTCTCAAGCATGTATAAGTTATCCGAGGGGCATCTATTTGAGATGCCCCTTTTTTTGAGGCGAGGTAGATGGTAGAGTTTATTGATGTCAGTTTTTCTTATAAGGATAGCCCTGAAGAAATTCAGGCTATTTCAAATCTGAACCTTAAGATTGAAAATGGCGAACATATTGCTGTAATTGGGCCAAATAGTTCCGGCAAGTCAACATTCGCTAGACTTTGCAATGCTCTTGAGCTGCCCGATGAAGGCATTATTTATGTTTCCGGTCTGACGAGTGATTCTATGGAATCGGTCTATAAAATTCGTGAGCAATGTGGTATGGTTTTTCAAAATCCGGATGATCAAATAATTGGCAGTACATTAGAGGAAGACGTTGCTTTTGGTCCGGAAAACCTCGGTTTGAGTACAAGTGAAATTAAAAGGCGGGTGGAAGCTGCCCTTGAGCGAGTTGATTTAACAAAATTTCGTACGAAATCAACAGCCAGCTTATCCGGTGGTCAAAAACAAAAATTGAGTATTGCCGGGGTCTTAGCTATGAAGCCGAAGGTGTTGATTCTTGATGAAGCCAGTTCCATGCTAGACCCTCGCTCGGCCGAAGACTTCTTTAGTTTTGTTCAAGAATTATGTGTACGAGAGAATATTACCCTGATTAATATTACGCATAATATGGAAGAAGCCTATCAAGCAGACAGACTTATCCTGCTAAATAATGGCTATCTGGTAGAAAACTCTGCTCCCCAAGATTTTTTCCTTAAGCAGATGACGGCTCCGGAATCTTTAGTAAAGCTTCCTTTCTTCTTACAAGTTGCCCATCTCTTTTCCGCTTATCTTACCCCTGATGAGATCTGTAGTTTGCACTCTTTAGATGATTTAGCCGATTTATTTGTGGCTAAGTTAGCGTCTTCGTTAAATGAGAAAGCAAAAGCATCGCTTTGGGATAAGCATTTTACAGAAAGAAAATCTATAACCAATAAATCCGCAAAGAATTCTCCGGTGATAAGATTAGAAAAGGTATCTTTTTCCTATAACGAAAAATCTAAGAATCCGGAATTAGCCCTGACAGATGTATCGCTTGATATTTTTGAAAATGAAATTCTTGCCATTTGCGGTCAAACCGGCTCCGGAAAATCTACCTTAATTACCTTGCTAAATGGTTTAATCAAACCTCTTCACGGCCAGGTGGAAGTTTTTGGGAAAAATACAAGAAATAGGGAAAATATTGATTCTATCCGAGAGCTTGTCGGTTTAGTTTTTCAATATCCGGAAAGACAACTTTTTGCCCAAACAGTTTGGGAAGATATTTCTTTTGGTCCTAGACAACAGGGGCTCGAGGAGGAGGAAATAGAGGAGCGAGTTAGGCGAGTATCGGAAATTTTTGATATTGGCGAAGCCTTCCTTCACCGTTCACCTTTTGAATTATCGGGAGGTATACAGAGACGCGTTGCCATTGCCGGTGTTTTGGCTATGAATCCCAAATTGCTGGTTTTAGACGAGCCGGTTGCCGGGCTTGATCCCAGAGCAAGGGCAGATCTTTTGCAACAAATTGAGAGTTTAAAGGAACAGGGCAGAACAATTATTATGATTACCCATAATATGGATGATGCTGCAAGGCTTGCTGACCGTATTGCTCTCATGAAAGAGGGGCGTATTCTGGCTGTAGATTCAACCCGAAATATTTTCGAAAACCGGGCCTTATTGCATTCATGCTACCTTGAGCTTCCTGAGGCAATGCGTTTTGCCCAGCTTCTAAATGAAGGCTTGGCTAGCTCTTTTTCCTTTTTAAGCCAAGAGGAAATTGTGAACACACTCATGCCGCTTATGCAATCTTACTGAGGAAGAATAGATGTTTGATTTTGCCTCATTTGGACAATATATACCAAGAAATTCTTTAATCCATCGCCTTGACCCCAGGGTGAAGTTTTTATCCTTGTTACTGTATCTTCTGGCTGTGATTCTCTGTCGTCATGAGTTTAGTATTCTCATCTTAACTCTGTTTGCCTTACTCCACTTTGCCTTATCAAAGATTAGTTTCCGGGAGGGTCTTGCATCACTAAAACCTCTCCTGCCCCTTCTTATACTTGCCTTTTTGTTGAACTTGTTCATACCTCATGAAGGAGATAAAATAATTTTTCGCTGGTCATTTTTGAGTTTTTCACAAGAGAGCTTTGTGAGAGGTGTTCTTATGACACTACGTATAGCGGCTTTAATTTTTCTATCCAATCTCTTTTTAACGATTTCGACAACAGCAAATAACTTAAGTGAAGGGGTAAGCAAATTATTATCGCCTTTGCAAAAAATAGGCCTGCCTATACAGGAAATAGGCATGATGCTTGCCATCGCTTTGCGCTTTATCCCCAATCTCCTTGTTGAAACAGATGCTTTAATGAAGGCGCAAAGTTCACGTGGAGCAAATTATGATTCGGGAGGTTTTTTCAAACGTTTAAAAGGCTTTGCAACTGTTTTAGTGCCCTTATTTATTAGCTCTTTTCGTAAAGCGGAAACTTTAGCCGAGGCCATGGAAGCCCGTGCTTATAGGAGTGATATTAAGAGAGGAAAATTGCATCCGCTCATTTTGGAAATGAGAGATTATCTCTATTTCTTTCTCTTTTCCCTGTCTATCATCCTGCTTCTTATTTTAGATGGGAAACTTCGTTAGTGGAAAAACAGATAGAGACATACTACTATACAAGTATAGGATTCTATTTCTTCAGGAAAGGGATTGAGGAGAAGGGAGGTGGCCTTGCTGAACCATTATGCCTTGCTAAGTGAATATGATGGATCAGTGTTTCATGGCTGGCAGGAGCAGGTAAATGCTGAGACTGTACAGGGTCATATCCGACAAGCCTGGAAGAAAATCACCGGTGAAAACCTTCATTTTAGAGGGTCTAGCCGTACGGATGCCGGTGTTTCTGCGGAAGGGCATGTTTGTGATTTTTATACGCAAAGTCAGATTCCCTTTAAGCGGATTCCCAGGGTTCTTAACGGATACCTTCCCCCGGCTATTGCTATTAGGGATATTCGACCGGTTAGTGATTCCTTTGATGCAAGGTATGATTCAATAGGGAAACTATATATTTATCATGTTTGGCAAGATCCCCTGCGAACAGGGATTTATAGAAATTTTTGCAGCCACTTTCCCCAAAAAGTTGACCTAAAGCTTATGGAGGAAGCAGCAAAGCATCTTGTGGGATTACATGATTGCACAGCCTTTATGGACCAGGGTTCTCCGGTCCGCAGAACGGTTCGTCAAATTGACCGTATCTCGGTTATTCAGGAGAGGGCTTCGCCTCTTATCCGAATCTATTGCCTTGGCCGGGGTTTCTTGTACCACCAGGTAAGAATAATTGCCGGCACTCTTTTGTATGTTGGCCAGAAAAAATTAACCATAGAAGAAATGCTTCAGGCCAGAGAGGAAAAAGACCGAAGAAAACTAGGCAAAACCATGCCGCCGGAAGGATTGCTTTTGAAAAGAGTATACTATCCACAAGCCCTTTTCCGGGAAGTTTCTATGTTGACAGACTTTTACGAGTTAACCATGTCCAATGCCTACCTGCAACTAGGACTTGAAGAGAAACAGGTTACCTTTGATTTATTTTTCCGCGATGTGCCGGAAAGGGGCGGATACGCAATCATGGCCGGAGTAGAACAAATGATTGAATATCTTTCGGATCTGAACTTTACCGAAGAAGATATTGCCTATTTACGGTCTTTGGGCACATTTAAAGAGGAATTTTTAGACTATTTACGCCATTTCCGCTTTAGCTGTGATGTCTGGGCCATACCTGAAGGAACGCCTATTTTCCCGGCTGAGCCTATTGTTAAGGTCAGAGGCCCGATTATGCAAGCCCAAATGATTGAAACGATGCTGCTTGTTACCATTAACCATCAGAGTTTGATTGCTACAAAATCGGCCCGCATTGTCAGGGCGGCCCAAGGACGCCCTGTTATGGAATTCGGTGCAAGAAGAGCACAAGGCTATGATGCCTCTGTACTAGGCGCAAGAGCAGCTTATATTGCCGGTGTGGCCGGCACATCCTGCACGATGGCTTCAAGGCAATTCGGGATAAGGCCTATGGGTACGATGGCCCATAGCTGGGTACAAGCTTTTCCAACGGAATTTGAAGCCTTTAGCCATTATGCCAGGTGCTATCCGGATGATTGCAACCTGCTTGTTGATACCTATAATACCTTGCGTTCCGGGGTTCCCAATGCCATACGGGTAGCCAAAGAGCTTTTGGAGCCCATGGGTAAACGTCTGAAAGGGATTCGAATTGACTCCGGCGACCTTACCTATCTCACGGAAGAAGCCAGAAGGATGCTTGATGAGGCGGGGCTTTTCGATTGTAAAATTACAGTTTCCAACTCCATGGATGAATACATTATTCAAGAATTGTTGCGACAGGGAGCGAAAATAGACAGTTTTGGCGTTGGTGAGCGATTGATTACCGCTAAACAATCGCCTGTCTTTGGCGGTGTTTACAAGCTATCCGCCATAGAAGATGGTGGGCGGATGATTCCCAGAATGAAATTCTCCGATAATCCTGAAAAAATTACCAATCCCGGCGACAAGGAAGTCTGGCGCTTTTATGACAAGAAAACCGGCTATGCCTTAGCTGATCTTATTACCCTGGCCGGTGAAGAAATTGACGAAAATCAACCGCTGACTATTTTCGACCCCTTGCATACCTGGAAGGAAAAAACCCTAACCAATTTCCGTGCGGTGAAACTCTTGCAACCTATATTTTCTAAAGGAACACTTGTTTATGACACGCCCTCTTTAGAAGAAATACGTGCTTACTGTCAAGATGAGCTGCAGACCCTCTGGGATTCGATAAAACGCTTTGAAAGTCCCCAGGACTATTATGTAGACCTTTCCTATAACTTATGGGAGCTGAAAAATAAAATGCTTAAGGAGCAAAACCGCTAGAGGCGGATTCTCTGCAGAGGGTTAAACTCTTTTGCTAGAATACTCTTGCCGCTTTCTCCGGGAAAGGAGTAGAATGAAGGTTAAGATAAAGCTAGCAAGTAATTATTAAAATGAAAGTAGAGGATTAATTATGTCAAAAATTACTGTACATTGTGAGAAAGCACCAAAGGCCATAGGCCCCTATAGTCACGCTAATATTGCCGGGAACCTTGTTTTTGTTTCGGGTCAGCTTCCGGTAAAGGACGGTGTACTTGAGAAGGAAGATATTTCTAAAGCAACAGGATATTGTATGGAAAATATCGCCAGTATTTTAGAAAGTGCCGGCTCCAGCTTGGCAGAGGCTGTAAAATTAACTATCTACCTAACAGATATGAAGCAGTTTTCACTTGTTAATGAAGCTTACGGAAAATTTTTTGAAGGAAATTATCCCAGCCGTGTCTGTATTGAAGTTGCCGCCTTACCCCAAGGTGTTTCTGTAGAAATTGACTGCATTGCTGTCAAAAAATAGTAGTAACAAACCAAGAGCGCTTAGATGTATTCTAGGCTCTCTTATCCATGAGGAGTAATTATGAAGAAGATATGCCTTCTTGCCACAGGGGGGACGATTGCATGTGTCCCGACCGACAAGGGCTATGTTCCCGGTCTTAGCGGAGAAGAATTATTGCACCATGTCCCTGAATTGGCGAAGTTTGCCGATATTGAAGTCCGTCAAATCATGAATATTGACAGTTCGGAAATGCAGGCTTCGGATTGGCGAACCATTGCTCGTGCCTGCCAGAGGGCTGCAGAATACAGTGATGGGATAGTGATTAGTCATGGTACGGATACCATGTGCTATACTGCTGCTGCTCTCTCCTTTATGCTGAGCGATATAAGGATTCCGATTGTCCTAACCGGAGCGCAAATCCCCTTGGCCGCGGACAATAGTGATGCCCCGGGTAATTTGCTTTCAGCCTTTATTGCTGCCTGTCAGGCCGATCCCGGTGTCCAGGTTGTATTTAATGAAAAAGTTATTCATGGGTCTCGTGCCTTTAAAATGTATTCGCAAAACTGGGATGCCTATGTCAGCCGGAATTATCCCTATCTCGGTGTGATTCGGGATGGTCAATTTATCCGCCGGCACAGGGCCAAGATCCAGACCGGCGGTCCCCCTTTATTTACAGCTTTTGATGAGAATGTGGTGCTCATCAAACTGACTCCGGTTACTAGTCCCGCCTTGCTGGATTGCATTGCCCAGGATAAGTACAGTGGGGTTGTTATTGAAGGCTTTGGCACGGGAGGTATCTCCAACCTTAGTCGGGGAATGGCTGCCGGCCTCCAACGTTTTTATGAGTCCTTAAAGATTCCTGTTGTGATGATTTCTCAGTGTCCCTATGATGGTGTTCACTTAGATGTTTATGGGATTGGTGAACAAGCGGCCAATGTTGGTGTTATTTCAGGCAATGATATGACCACCGAGGCGGCTATGGTTAAATTGATGTGGGCCCTTGGTCAGACTAAGGATCTAAAGGAAATTGAAGACCTGATTACGACCAATATTTGTGATGAAATTAGCCCGCAACTTGTTGAGGACCTCTAGGCTTAATGCTAAAATGTTGAATATGTAACGAGTAAAAGGATCGTCTGATCCTTTTCTTTTTAGGATAAGGAGTTTGCGCCATGAAAGAAGCATTGTGTACACTTAGGGATGAGACTTTGGAAGCGATACGAACTTGCCAAAGCAGTGAAGAATTAGCCAAACTTAACCAAGACATCTTGGGCAGAAAAGGAAGTCTGACCAATATTCTAAAAGGTTTAAGCAGTCTTGAGCCCGAGCAAAGAAGAGAGATGGGCAAGGCCTCTAACCAGATAAAAAATGAGTTGATACTCTCCTTTGAGGAGAGAGAAGACAGCCTCTTACGAGAAGAGACGATTCTCAACTTTAAGGCGGATCTTACACTTCCCGGGCTCGCCCCGCAAAAGGGCGGCTTACACCCTTTGACCGGCCTTATCTATGAGCTAAATGATGCCTTTCATTCTCTAAACTTTACTATTTTTTCTGAGGATGAAATCAGTTCAGAACTATATGCTTTTGACTATCTGAATTTTCCCCCTGAACATCCTGCACGTGAAAGTATGGATACTTACTGGGTTGATGGGACAGAAGAGATGCGCGGTGCAAAGAGACTCTGCCTCAGACCCCATCTGACCGGTGCCAGTGTCCGCTATTTGCAAAAATATGGTGCTCCGGCCCGTTTTATCTATCCCGGTAGAGTCTATCGTAATGAAGATATGGATGCCAGTCATGAGCGGGCCTTCTTTCAATATGAAGCGCTCATTGTAGAAAAAGACTTTCCTTTTGCCTCAGGCCAACTCCTCATAGCAACAATCTTAGAGAAGATTTTCAAGCGGAAGATTGTTACCCGTATGCGTTCCGGCTTTTTCCCCTTTGTTGAACCGGGTTTTGAAATAGATATGCAATGTGTCCATTGTGAGGGCAGGGGGTGTCCTGTTTGCAAGCAGGTTGGCTGGATTGAAGTTATGCCGGGCGGTACACCTCATCCTAACGTGTTGCGGGCTGCCGGACTTGACCCGGATGTTTGGACAGGCTTCTATATTGACATCGGTCTGGAAAGACTGGCCATGATGCGCTACGGTATTCCTGATGTTCGTCTTTTTCATAGTGCAGATTTACGTTTTTTAAAGCAAATTAGGTAGGGGGCTGACATGTTAGTTTCTTTAAATTGGATAAAAAAATATACAAAGTTACCGGATGATTTGAGCATGGACCAGCTGGCCTATGACTTAACCATGCGGACGGTGGAAGTTGAGGACTGGTACAACCCGGCAGACCGTTACCAGGGTGTTGTTTTAGGTGAAATTATACGTATTGACGCCCATCCTCAGGCGGATAAACTCCGAGTCTGCTATGTTGATGTTGCCGGCGAAGACCTGTTACAGATTGTTTGTGGTGGAACAAACCTTAGAGTGGGGCAACTTGTCGTGGTTGCCGTTGCCGGGTCTATGGTTCGCTGGCATGGCGAGGGTGAACCGGTAGAAATCAAGAAGACAAAGCTCCGCGGCGTGGAGTCACAAGGTATGATTTGTGCATCTAATGAGCTCGATCTAGGGGCCCTCTTTCCGGCTGAAGCTGACGCTGTCATCATGGACTTAACGGACTTCCCCGGGGCAGAGAAAGGGCTAGAACTTGCGGATGTTCTGGGCTTGCATGATATGATTATCGAAATCGACAACAAGTCATTGACCAACCGTCCCGATTTATGGGGCCACTATGGAATAGCCCGTGAGCTTTCAGCTATCTATGGAACAGCTCTTTACGAGCTCCCGCAATTTAGCCACAAGGTTATTCCGGAAAGTTATTCGGTACAAATTGAAGATTTGGAAGATTGCCCGCGCTATGCGGCCAGTGTCTGGAAGGATATCAAAAATAGTGAATCCCCTTATGAATTAAAAAAGACCCTTTATCTCCTAGGTCACTCCAGCCATGGCTTAATTGTTGACTTAACCAACTATGTTATGCTGGCTGTTGGCCAACCCAATCACGCCTATGACTATGCCAGGGTAGGTGATGAAATTATTATTCGCCGGGCGAAAAATAGCGAGCAGCTGACCTTACTTGACGATATCGATTTGACTTTAGATGAAAACGACCTGGTCATTGCCCGTTCGGATAAAGCCATCGGTTTAGCCGGAGTTAAAGGTGGTCTGGGCGATTCAATTAGTGAGGATACGAAAGATATTGTCTTTGAAGTGGCTAATTTTAAGCCTATTATGATACGGAAAACTTCTCAGAAGCATAAGGTGCATACCGATGCTGCCGCAAGGTTTGAAAAAGGTCTGGATATTCCGCGTGTTGACCAAGCCATGGGCTTATTTGAAGCTTTGGTCAAAAAATACAGTCCTGAGACCAAGCTTGTTGCCTATGTTGACCCCGGCCAAACAGCAGCTGAAGAGAAACGGATTAGCTGTCATCTGGAGCGGATTTCCCGGCGTCTCGGGAAAAAACTAAGCCTTTCTGAAGTAAATGAGCTTTTAACCCCTTTAGGCTTTGTTTTGGATTCCCATACAGTTGATGGTGAAAAGACAATATTTACCCTTGTTGTACCCTCTTGGCGTGCCACAGGTGATGTTGAGGGCGAAGCGGATATTGTGGAAGAGCTTGCCCGGATGATTGGCTATGAAAATTTTGAATTTTCTCCCCCTAAGATTGAATTAAAATCTGCTGTAGAGGAAAGCATACACGATTTAGACAGAGCCATTCGTGAGTACCTCGCCTTCCGCTGTGGTTTGCAGGAAGTTATTGTCTATCCTTGGACAGAGGAGACCTATCAAGCTGTCTGCAGACTACCTGATGAGGACAGTGTTCCCTTAACTGACCCGCCCAGTCCGGAAGAGAAATTCCTTGATCAATCTCTGGTTCCCGGTCTTGTGAAAGCGGCTAAAAAGAACGAGCGTTATTACAATGAATTTTCTATCTTCAATGTAGCCGAAGTTTTTAAACAAAATAGAACGGAAGAGGCCACAGAAACAGGCGAAGTTCTGCCCCTTCAAGAAAAAAGAGTCGCCGCTCTGTTTTTTGGGCAAGATGCTTGGAAAAGCTTCCGTAAACTAAAAGGTATTCTTGAGCATTTACCTCGTCATGTTTTGGTGGAGGAAGTGCAATTTTCCCAAAAGAAAAAGCCTGAATGGGCTGACCCGGAAGTCTATCTGAATATTCTTAACCAAGAAGGAGAAGTTATTGGTGACCTTGGCCTCTTATCGGCCTATGCCAAGAGAAACTTAGGATTTAAGCGGGGGGATATGGCTATTTGTGAGTTTTCCCTAGCTGCCCTGGAAAAAGTTTTACCGAGTGTTTATGGTTATGAAGAAGTACCCAACTATCCCTTGGTAGAGCTGGATTTTACGGTACTTTGTGATGAAGGTGTCAAGTGGTCGGATATCCTTAAATACTTGGCAAAATCGGTATACCGCATAGAGTATATTGGCGAGTATCGTGATGAAAAAATTGGGCAAGGGAAAAAGTCTCTGACTTTCCGCGTCCAGTTCGGCAAAGAAGACGGAACCTTGAGTGGTGAGGAAATAGAGGACAAGAGAAAATCCTTACTCAACACCTTGAAACATACGGTAGGCATTGAACTTAGAGAATAGACTGAATCTGTAAGTAGGGAGTTTATGTATTGTACATAGCGTGTTTCTAAAATGAGGAATAAACAAGAAAATTCTATCCACCGCAAGCTGACCATATTATTGCTATCAACGATTCTAATCTTAGTGTCGGCTATCGTAGCAGTTATTCTGTATAGAGCTTGGGCAGAAGACCCTTCTGCCGCTTTGGCGGGCAAACAAAATACCCTAAAGGCTTCTTCTGATGAAGATGATGATAATATGCAAAGCGGTGACCAAGATAAAAATGGAATTGTGAGTAATCCGGAAAGGATATCCGGCGAAAGTCTGCCTTCAGATACATCGGTTAAAACTGAATCGAGCGGGCTAGAGGAAAGCATGAAACATTCAGCTAGTAAGCCGTCAAGTCAAAGTCTTCCGGAAGATAGTAGTGGCGGAAAAGCAATTAAAGCGGATTGTGCTGATTTTTACTCTGAAGCCCTAGCCATTTTTGACCGGGAAGCTAACAGCTTTATTTTTCTTTGTAATGGTGAAGAGAGGCTTGTTCCGGCTAGCCTCATTAAGATTATGACGGTTCTTGTGGCTGTTGAAAAAGTCGATAATCTCGATGCCCTTGCCCCGGTCGATGTCGATATCTATTTAGAGATGATTGAAGCCAATGCCTCAATGGCCGGTTTTGTGGGTAAAGAACAGGTCAGCTTTCGGGATTTACTCTATGGCACGATGTTACCCTCCGGGGGAGAAGCGGCAGCCAGCCTGGCCCTCCATGTTGCGGGAAGCAGAGAGGCTTTTGTTGCTTTGATGAACCAAAAGGCGGCGGAGCTAAAGCTTAAAAACACTTCCTTTGCTAATGAATCCGGCCTTGATGTGCCGGGAAATTACAGTTCGGCGGAAGATATGGCCTTGCTGCTCGACTATGCCCTGGATAATCCGGTTTTTCGCGAGGTATTTACTGCCCCTGTATATATCAGCACAAATACGCTTGACCATCCTGAGGGGGTAACCATGTACTCAACCGTCCTAAATCTTATTGATACAAACCGGACACAGGCGGGGAACTATCAAATTATTGGTGGGAAGTCGGGAACGGAGATTGCCGGTCAAAGCTGGGCCACTTTAGGGATTAAAGAGGGGCAAGAGTATATTGTTATTGCCTTGCAGGCCCCGCTGGGCAGCCTTGATTTGCCGAATAACTTCCATATCGAAGACAGCTACTCTTTGTTTGAGCTGATTTCATAAAGAGTAGGTCCTTTTTAGGCTAGTTATACAGTGACGAAGTTGCTTAAACTGGCAAAAAGATAGGCAGAAGATGAATCAAATTCAACTTCTGCCTATTTGGTGGAGAATAAGGGTTGTAAATTCGCCACTTAAAACAAAAACATTGAAAGCTTGAAACCTTTGATTTAAAAGGATTACAAGACTTTTAGCAAAGAGAGCTTTACATTAAAAAAGCAAAGTGTTTAGATTAAACCTAAACACTTTTCTAAACACTTTTGAAAGCAATTTGCCCCCATAGACAAATCACTATCACCATAACAAGAAAATTTTTAATAATATTGTTCTTGCTGGCTTTTTCTTTAATGGTAACACAATCCCGGAGGGAACTTACCTAAACTAGGCACAGAATGCTATCTAGATAACGTTTGTTTGCCTTGATGATACCCCTCATGCACTTTTTAAAAGAATTGATTTTAGGCTTGTTTTTAAGCTGAATGTGGGGAAGTGGCTTTCTAAGGGTGAAACTTGCCCGGAGGGAACTTACCGGAAGCGTATTCCCGGAGGGAACTTAGAAAGAAAAAAGCTTCCTCGCTTCGTTCTCGTTTTTCGTTGCTCTGCCGTTGCTTAAGTATCATTTTCTTTGTTCGCTATTTGTTTAAGCTATATTTTATTTTTACAGTTTAGCTGTAATGATGTCATTAAATTTTTACGCGCGCGCGTGGGTGTTTGCTTTGTCGTGTACCCCCTCCGACAGTCGCCCCCTAAAACTTTTGCGCTTTTTTTACCCTGTACCCTTAATTAGAAAAGCCCTCTGATAAGGGCTTTTAAACAAGGCTATGGCGTTAGATTGTTTTAGTTAGGTATTATGCCTCCGGGTTGCCTCTCGGCTTTCTTATGGTTTTTCTAGTACAAGGATTTCTTTTTCCTCTTGTTCATCATCAATAAATACTTGTTTATCATATTTTTCTAGTAACTTTTGAATCGCTTTAGGCCTTTGTAATTTTAGCTTTTCTTCTTTGGTAAACTCATTGAATGCGTCTCGAAATTGCGCAAATTTTATAGAGTTTTCGCTTTCTTGCATGACGCAATATTCACGATAACCAAAATCATTAACAACTCTTTTTACTTCTATTGGTAGTGCCTTTAATCCTTCGTCTTGTCTGTATAGGCCATATGTTTTAATATTAGCCATAAGAATACCCCACCCTTCGTTTGCCGTCATTTGTTTTCCTCTGTGTAGGTCAACAACTCTAGAACGTATATCGGCAATTGTAGGGGGGTATTTTTCTGTTGCAAGCCACTCAACTAATGTAATGTAAACCGCTTTATACTCTAAATCTTTTAAAGTTGTGTGCCATATTGTTATAAGTTCTTTGCTAGGTCTTTGAACGAAGTTTTTTGAATAACTTTCTCCGATAATTGCTAATAGAACTTGTGTCTCTTGTTTTGTCATATTTCTATCTCCATAATTTCTTCAAAGTATGATTTTTCTTTTTTGCTCTCTTTTTCTTTAGGTTTGATGATTACTTGATTAAGATATTTTTCAAAATTACTAGGTCTAAATAAAGTTGTTGGGTTTAAATGTTTTTCAAAATCTGTACCAATCCATTCGTTAGCCTTCTTGTCTATAACTGTTCTAAAATCTTCAATGGTATGGCCTTCATTTAAACGGCCATTTATATTCTTTCTTGTTTCCTTGGTTGTTGGCTTATAATTTGTACCGCAACGCTCGTTTAAGTAGTCAATTATCTCTTTATATGGTTGTTCATCAGGGAAACTCCTTTCTTTATCTATAGTATTAACTGTGTTATTAGAAATTGTAGTATTAGACTGTATTATTCCCTTATGCATATCTGCTATGGGGGGTATGTCATATCTGCTATGGGGGGTCATGTCACATATGCTATGGGGGTCATTGCATATATGAGAGGGAGGCATGTCATATCTGCTATGGGTCATGTCACATATGCTATGGGGGTCTGTTTCTTGATTAGTAACATAAATTCTCCTTTCGACAACTACATTATTTTCATTTTTTATGCTATCCCTTTTTATGTAACCGGCTTTTTCAAGCTTGGATAGCCTTCTGTTTATTGTGCTTATGCTTTTACTGAACTTATTGGCAAAATACCTATTACTTGCATAGCAAAAACCTTTCAGCTGCGATAGGGCTATAATCTCTGCGTAAACTAGCTTTGTACCATCATCAATAGAATCATCAGTTAAAATATCACTGTTGATATTTAGATAGTGCTTTTTTGCCTTTTCTTTACTCATGTTGTTTGCCGTTCTTCCTTAACTGCCTTCTTGTTATTGCTCGCCTATGGGGGCTTTATTTCTTTTTGCGGTCAATAGGTCTATAACTGGTGTCTTTCAATGAATTCGTGTAATTCTGATTTCTTTATGTACCGTTTGTTGCCAATCTGATAGACATTAAGGCCATACTCTAGCCATTTTGTTAAAGTGGCCTTGCTGGCGTTTATATAATCGGCCGCTTCCTCAAAGGTCAAAAACTCTTTTGTAATCGCTGAATCTCTCCTTGCTTGTTCTAAGGCTTCTATATATACGCCTTTTACCGTGTCATGTAATTCTGTTAGTAATGCCTCTGAAAAGATTGCTTTCATTTAATCCCCCTTTCTTACGCTCTCGGCTAGGCTTCCCGGAGGTTGCCTCCGGGTGTTATAGCTCCCTCCGGGTACTCTAGTCTTTTATCAATTCTTCGGGTGCTACATTCAAGGCGTTAGCTATCTTTTTCAGGCTTCTAGGGTGGCATGAGCCTTTCGCTAGAATGCCGCTATAACCTTGACGGCTTAGCCCTGCCCTTTTAGCAAATTGTTCTTGCGTTTCTCCGGTATCAACTTGAAGTATTTTGATTTTATCTGTGTTTAGTTTCATTCCGCTTGCTCCTTTCGTTAAAGTAAAAAATAAAGCTAATCATATCTTAACTTTCTTATTTAGAAATGTCAAGTAAAAACTTGCGCACACTAGGAAACTCTTAACATTTTATGTTAGAATAAAGCTAGTTCAATAAAGAGGTACTTTACTATGTTTGAAACCAAGCTAAGAGAATCTAGGGAAAAAATGAATTTAAGCCAACAAGAAATGGCTGATATTCTTGAAATTAGCGTGTCTACATATAACAAGTTTGAAAATGGCAGACAATTACCAAGAATTGATGTATTTAAGAGAATATGTACCGCCCTTAAGGTGTCTAGTGATTGGCTACTAGGCATAGGAAGTAAATCAGGGAGCAACGTTCAATTAGATTCAACATCAGATATCTTACGCCTTATTTTTGCTCTTGATGATAATGATTATTTTGTTGAACCGTTTCAAGTTTACTCTGAATTTAATGACTATTATTCCGGAATTGTGATTTTACTTCATGATACTTTTCAAAGTTGGTTAGTTAAAGATGGTTTTTACCATGTAGATGAAAATACTCATAATTCATTAGCAAGTAAATTGATGAGATACCGACAACTAAAAACGGCCGTATTTGAAGAAGAATTCCACGGTGATTTCGGTCAAGAAGTTATTTCTTCATGGCAAAGCAAAGTTCTAGAGGATAATTCTATTAACGTTAACCGCTTTGATGAGAAAATGGGAATAAAAATACTAGCTTATTTTAACGAAAAAACTTTATAAAATACGCCAATCCTTTTTATCGTCTATGGGGGCAATAGAGAGGATTACAAACAATGGCACAATATAAACAGTACACAAACAAACAAGGCACGTTTTGGCGTGTCGCTGGTTATCTAGGAACGGACAAGGTAACCGGGAAGCAAGTAAACATTAACAAGAGGGGGTTCACTTCTAAGAGGTCAGCGCAATTATATTTTGAGCGTGAACGATTGAAATTTGCTGATAGTGATTATAGGACAAGCACTAATGAGGCAAAGAATCCGCTCTTTAGTGAGGTTTACAATGATTGGCTAGAGCAATACAAGAACACGGTTAAAGAATCAACTTTTGTAAAAACAAAACAACTCTTTGACAATCATATTTGCAAAGCCTTTGGCAACTTGAAAATTAAAAACATATCTAGTAGCTATCTACAAAAACAGGTTAACAAGTGGCATAAACAATTCGCTCAATATCGCAAGGTATATAACTACACTTGTAAAATTTTAGATTTTGCTATGTTGCATGGCTACATCAAGGACAATCCTAAGAATAGAATAGTCATACCGACAAATAAGCTGGACTATAACAACAAGAAAAAGAAGAAAGGCAGAAAAGAGTTCTACTCAAAAGGCGAACTAAAAGAATTTTTGGAAGCGGTCAAAAAGGATTGCCCTTTTATGTGGTATACATTCTTTAGGCTAATAGCCTTTACAGGCCTTAGAAAAGGGGAAATGCTCGCCCTTACATGGAATGATATCAACTTTAAAGACAAGTGCCTTACGGTCAACAAATCGCTTGCTACAGGCGAAAATAATGAGCTTATTATTCAAAGCCCTAAGACTGAAAGTAGTATCCGGACTATATCGCTTGATAAAGGAACGCTAAGTACACTTAAGCAATGGAAAAGAGAACAAGCAGAATTATTACTTGCTTTTGGCTTTAATGCTTTAAGGAATAATCAGCTGATATTCTCCAAGCCCCATAATAATGAGGTTTTCTATCTGAACAAGCCTAGAAGCGTTTTAGTTAAGGTATGTGATGATAATAATTTGCCTAGAATCCATATACACGGCTTCCGGCATACTCATTGTTCATTGCTCTTTGAAGCTGGCGTACCGGTTAAAGATGTTCAAGAACGCTTAGGCCATTCAGACATTCAAACGACAATGAACATTTATACCCACGTATCACAAGATAGCAAAGATAGGTCAGCAGAACTCTTTCAGGCATACATCAATTTCTAGGAAACCTAAACACTTTTCTAAACACTTACCCATAAGGACAAAAAGCAAAAAGCTTGAAACGCTGGCGTATCAGCACTTTCAAGCTCTTCACTATATCGGTTTGGTGGAGAATAAGGGAATCGAACCCTTGGCCTCTTGAATGCCATTCAAGCGCTCTCCCAACTGAGCTAATCCCCCGAATTTTTTCCCTAAGGAATTTTTTAGAACAATTGCATTCTACCTATCAATTTTGAATATGTCAAATCTAATTAAATATTAAAGCAACAAAATTTAAATGAAAAACTGAGAATATCCTAGCAATTCGCACTAATGCGAGTTATTAGGTATTGAAATACGATATCTTACAGCACAAGAATATCTAAATGTTCCAGTAATATCTTAAAGCCAATCAAAATTAGAATGCTTCCGCCTATTAGCTCAGCATGTTGTTTATATTTTTGGCCAAAGTGATTGCCAATGTAAAGTCCCAGGGCAGACATGCAAAATGTGACTAAAGCGATGGTAACGCTGGCAAGACCAATTTGAATATTAGCTAAGAGGGCAAAGGTTATGCCGACAGCAAGGGCATCAATACTTGTAGCAACGGCCATAGGGAGCATTTGAGCAGGCGAAAATTCAAGTAGATTTTCTTCACTGCTGCAGCAATCCTCATCTTCTTTTTGAAAAGATTCGCGAATCATATTTAGCCCGATGAGAGCTAATAATATAAAGGCAATCCAATGGTCATACTTTGTAATAGTTTCGTGAAATTGGCTAGCTAGAAGATAGCCAAAAAGGGGCATGATTCCTTGAAAGATGCCAAACCAAAGGCCGACCACAAGATAGTGCTTGCCTTTAAGTGTGTTGGTACATAAGCCTTTGCAGATAGCTACGGCAGCGGCATCCATACTGAGCCCGAAGGCAATGAGCAAAATTTCTAAAAAACTCATTATATTTCCTTATCCTTCTACATTCTCTCCAATTAAGCATTATAGCCTATCTGAAAAGAAAAATGAGAGAAAGCTTGTTATAATACGGAGGTAAAATGAAAGGCGAGGTGAAGAATGAAAGCTTTAGTGCAGCGTGTTTCCAGTGCAAGTGTTTCTTATGAAGAGGAAAAGCATGATATGGGTAAAGGCTTTGTTATCCTCCTGGGTGTGGGTGAAAGCGACAGTGAGGCAGAGGCCGAGAAGTTGTGGAAGAAAATATCGAAATTAAGAATTTTTCCTGACGAAAATGGCAAAACCAATCTTTCCCTTGACCAAGTGGGGGGTAACGTGATGGTTGTCTCACAATTTACCCTCCTGGCTAATTGTAAGAAGGGAAATAGGCCTTCTTTTATTGAAGCCGCCGGTCCGGAGAAAGGGGAGGCCCTATACGAGTATTTTAAGCAACTGGTCAGCATTGAATATCCTGACTTTGTTTGTGGCAAATTTGGTGCGGTTATGGATGTTGCCCTGATTAATGAAGGCCCCTTTACGATTTGGCTTGATACAGACGACCTATAATCTCTTCAAGGTTTTTTTGCTGTTTTTAAACGAAAATCAGCTGCGCTGGCTGGCATAAAGGGCCCTGGCAAGCAGGCCGGTATCTATTCGGCTGAGCTCTTCGGCAGTAAAGCGGATGGTCCAGTTGTGGTCGCCAACCGTACCGGGGAGGTTAATGCGATAACGGTTGTCGCAAGCGAGCAGATCTTGAACGGGTATGATTACGGTATTTGCGGGGCTATTAAAGAGGGCAATGATGGCGCGCCTGACGATGCTCATATCATGTCCGTCCGCCCTGGCTGTTATAGGTAAATCCAGGTAGCTTGAAAAGAGCGCCCAGTCTTCGTTGTTCATAGCTTTGATAAAGCCGATTAAGGTATCGTTATCATGGGTGCCGGTGAAGGCAACGGTATTTTTGCCATAAGAATGGGGCCTATTGCTTGTCTTGTTGTCGTGAGCATTAAAAGCAAAGAGCAGGATTTTCATACCGGGGAGGCCACTTTCTTTTATAAATTTTCCTGTATCGTCCGTGATTACTCCCAGGTCTTCAGCAATGATGGCTTCTCTCGGGTAAAGGGAGAAGAACTTGTTAAATAAGTCCATGCCGGGGCCTTTTTCCCAAGTGCCATTCACCGCGGTCCTTTCTCCGTAAGGAACCGCCCAATAGGATTTAAAGCCTATAAAATGGTCAAGGCGGACTTTATCGTAAAGCTCCAGTGATTTTCCCAGCCGCCTGACCCAATAGTCATAATGGTCTTCTTTCAGAGCCTTCCAGTCATAAAGGGGGTTGCCCCAGAGTTGTCCGGTAGGGCTGAAATAATCAGGGGGCACTCCGGCTACTCTTGTTATATTACCCTCCTCATCCGTTTCAAAGAAATTTCTGTTTGCCCACAAATCAGAAGAGTCGGCAGCGGGATAAATGGGCAGGTCGCCGATAATAGAAAGGCCAAGTGCATTTATTTCTTTTTTTAGCTCCAGCCACTGGTTATGAAAGATAAACTGCTCAAAGCAAAAGTAGTTAAAGAGAGATTGATTTTCTTGTACAAATCGGGCAACTTCTTCCTTGTCGCAAGCGGCCAGCGCCTTATTCGGCCAATCCCACCAAGCTAAATGGCCATATTTTTTGTGGATGCTCATATAGGCTGCATAGTCCCTGAGCCAATAGGCTTCTTTTTCCAAAAAATAGCGGATGTCTTCTTTATCTTTTTCTTGTAGGCGGGTAAAGGCAAGACCCAGCATATAGTCCTGTTTGCTTTCCCAAGACTCGTAATCGACCCTTTGTGGCGACGAACTTGAAAAAAGTAATTCCCCGGGCAGCAAAAGTCCTTTCTCTACCAGCTTACGAGGATCGATAAAGAGCTTGGAGCCGGCAAAAGAAGAGTGGGCGGCGTAGGGGGAATAAAAGGCTCCCGGAGGGGAGAAGGGCAGGGTGAGCCACTCCCTAAATCCGGCTAAGTGTAATTGCCCGGCAAATTCTAAGGCCTCTTTGCCAAAGACTCCGCCATCAAAGGGACCCGGTAAAGAAAAAAATGGCATCAAAACTCCTGCAGATCTTCTATTCATAGTAACCTCTTTCTGTGTAAAGCATCCGTAAAATTATATGCGGTATATATTGCACTACAGATTTTAGCACAATATATTCATTGGGGGTTTGTGCTAAAATATTCCTATGTTTAGTGAAGAGAGTAGGAAGCAAAAACAAGCGGTAAGGATTTTAGGGGTAGACCCGGGCTACGCAAGGACGGGCTACGCCATATTGGATTGTCGAAATGACCAGTTCCGCATAGTGGATTATGGCTTAATTAATACCGAGCCGGACCTGGCCTTTTCCAAGCGCCTTCTGGTCATTGATCGTGCAGTAAATCAATTAGTTGATTTGCATAAACCGGATGTTATGGCCATTGAGGAAGTTTTTTTCCATAGCAACCGCAAAACAGCCATGGGAACAGCACAGGCCAGGGGAGTTATTATTGTTGCAGCAGCCCGCAAAGGGCTGGATGTATACGAATATACACCGCTACAAGTGAAACTGGCGGTTACCGGTTACGGGCGGGCTGAAAAAAAGCAAGTCCAGAGTATGGTCAAGGTTATTTTGAAATTAAAAGAAGTTCCTCAACCGGATGATGTTGCTGATGCCATTGCTATTGCGATTTGTCATGGTCATTCCGGAAACAAGAAAAATGCTCTTGTTGTTGGTGGCTATAAATAACAGGTCCGTAGTGAGTAGGGTATAGTAGGCGTTAGATGATATAAACAAAAGATATAAAAAATAGAAAGTTGTGAATTATGATTGCCTTTATTGAGGGTAAAGTATGTGAAAAAAATAAGGATGGATTGATTATCCTCCAGCAAGGAATAGGTTATCATTTGCAGTTTGATCCCCTTTATGCAGCAAAGATGCCCGGTGTAGGAGAAACGGCGAGAATCTATACCTATTTCCATGTTCGGGAAGATGCTCTAAGCCTCTACGCTTTTGCAGCGCCTGAAGAAAAACAGCTGTTTGAGCTTTTGCTTACGGTAAGCGGGATAGGGCCTAAGCTGGCGGGCACCATTGTAGCTTCGATTGACCCTGATGAGTTTGCCCTGGCTATTCTAAATTCCGATTTGAAACGTATAACAAGTATCAAGGGTGTTGGCAAGAAGACCGGAGAACGGCTGATCTTTGAGCTGAAAGATAAATTAGCCAAGTCGACCGACAAAAAGACTTTGGAGAATTTAACGAGCTTTTCACAGGTCGGTGCTTCGCCCGAGTCAGCTATTCGCTTAGAAGCCATCGCCGCTTTACGAGTTCTTGGCTATTCGGAACAAGAGGCGGAAAGAGCCGTCGAAAGGGTTTACTCAATTACAGGAGCCGAGCTTAGCCTTAATGAATTAATACGCCAGGCTTTAAAGAGCATGGCCACCTTGTAGGAGGAAACGTTTTTCTATGTCTGATAACGGTTTTTTTAGCATGTATGATGACGAGGCCACCTACGAAGAGGAAGAACGGGTTATTTCCAGAGAAAGGCTCAGCTCCGACCGCGAAGATGCCGGCATGCGTCCCCATACCTGGGAGGAATATTTCGGTCAAGAAAAGATTAAGGCTAATCTTTCCGTATTTATCCGGGCTGCCCTGCAAAGGGGAGAAGCCCTTGACCATGTCTTACTCTATGGTCCTCCGGGACTGGGTAAAACTACCCTTGCCGGAATTATTGCTACAGAACTGGGTGTCCAGATGAAAATCAGTTCAGGTCCGGCCATTGAGCGGCAGGGTGATTTGGCGGCCATTCTTACGAATTTACAAGAACGTGATGTCCTTTTTATCGATGAGATTCATCGCTTAAATCGTCAGGTCGAAGAAATACTTTACCCGGCCATGGAAGACTATGCTCTGGATATTATGATTGGCAAGGGCCCCTCTGCAAGGTCAATCCGCCTGGATTTGCCCCAGTTTACCCTGATTGGCGCCACAACCAGGGCCGGCCTCTTAACGAGCCCTCTGCGTGACCGCTTTGGTATGATGCTCCGCTTAGAGCTCTATGAGCCTAAGGAAATTGCCCAAATTTTAAAACGCAATGCCGGTGTCCTGTCTATGGGTATAACGGAGGAAGCCTTAAGGGTTATTTCTTCACGTTGCCGGGGAACTCCACGGGTTGCCATCCGCATTTTACGCCGTTTACGGGATTTTGCCCAAGTTATGGGTAAGGATACCATCGATATTGAAGTTGCCCAAAAAGGCTTGGAAGCCCTGGAAATTGATAGTCTTGGCCTTGACCGTACGGACATTACCTTAATGAAAAATATTGCGGAAATCTTTGCCGGAGGTCCTGTTGGCCTTGACACACTGGCGGCAACCAGCGGAGAGGATGCCGGAACGATAGAGGATGTATACGAGCCGTACTTGATGCAAATCGGTTTTATCTCCAAAACTCCGCGAGGGCGTATCTTAAACAGGGGGGCCTATGAACACCTGGCTTTGCCCTATCCGGATCGTAGGGGAGGGACAGAAAACGCTATTTCTGAAGCTCAAGCGGGAGAGCAACTGAGTTTTGACTTCGGGGAGGCGCTTGAGTAGATGGATATGATAAAAGATGACCTTATCCGAGAAAGCGGCCTGCTCCTGCATGCCTGTTGCGGTCCTTGTGCCGAGTATCCCATTGAGGATTATAGAATAAGGGGAATCAGGCCAATACTTTACTACGCAAACCCCAATATTCATCCGGAAGCAGAATGGCAAAAACGCTTTGAGGCCTTGGAGTACTTAGCCCGTATCAGACAGCTGGACCTGCATTATAGCCCTTTGTACGGGGAACAGGTATGGCGGGCTTACCGGGGTAGGGGCAAGCCCTGTATGCTCTGCTATCGCCTGCGCATGGAGGAAGCAGCCAAAAAAGCTCGTGACTTAGCCTTGGGATTTTTTACCAGCACTCTTTTAATTAGCCCCTATCAAAAGCATGAAGCCATCCAGCAAGCCGGCCGGGCTGCTGGCCAAAAATATGGGGTTGAGTGGCTTGGTGAAGACTGGCGCAAGTTTTTCCGCGAAGGGCAGCGTATGGCTAGAGAGGATGGCCTGTATCGGCAAAAATACTGCGGCTGTCTCTATTCTCTAAGAGAGTCTGATTTCCGTGAAAAAGCCGAGAAAGGTCATGCCGAATTTGAAGCCCTGCCGGCAACACCGGAGCCGCAAGCCATGAAGTAGTATTCTTGCTCTTCTTGCTAAGATCTTGTATAAAGCGCTTACCAAGTACTTTTAGCTCTTATCTGCCCCTTTTGTTTGCGGAAGTTTTGCTTCAGCATAGACTGTCTTTTGCTTTGTGTAATTAACGAGGCCGGGTTTTGCTTTGGGAATTTTTGTGACATATTTTATCGGCGTATAGTCGACTTCAATTTTTGCTCCCAGGCCCGTTTTATTGGCGGAAGAAAAATAGGCGGCAACCTCTGCCGCTTCTTGTATGGCAAGCCTTGTTGCTTCCTTTCCCTCAAGATGAAGCACCGTATGGGAACCGGGAATATTCTTGGCATGGAACCAAAGATCATCTTTTCTTGACTTGCGAAAGGTAAGTCGGTCGTTTTCGATATTGTTTCTCCCTACACGAATGGTAAAACCGTCAGAACTTTGGAAGACTTTATTATCATGCTCGCGCTTAGCTTGCTGACTCTTCGCTTTTTTCTTTTTATTTTCCTTCTTCGTATAGCGCTTTCTCTTGCCGGGTTTTCCCGGATTGAGAATCTGTCCTAAAGGAATAGCTTCCTTTTCTTCATGAAGGTTGCCGGCAGTGTGGCCACTTTTTTCTTGGAATTCTTCAAGTTCATCAAGGATGGCTTCCAGGTCTTGACTGTCTGAAGCAAGGTTAAGCATAGATTCTAAATTGGCAAGCCACTCTTCATCATAACGATCTGCTTCCAGGAGCATTTCTGCCTGCCTTCTCTTTTCCAGGGCCTTTCGATACAACTTATAATAGCGCTCAACATTCTCAGAAGCATTTAAAGAGGGATTAAGAGGAATTGTTAAGCGGGACAGGTTCTCGTCATAATAGTTTTCCACTTCTATTTGGCTGCTTTTCCCCGGTATTTGATATATTTTTGTTTGCAATAAGTCACCGTACAGCTTATACTCCTCCGCCTTCTGCCCCTCGTGCAAGTCTTCTAAGTGCAGGGAACGTTTCCGGGCATTTCTTTTTTGCAATCTCCGAAGCAAACGCTCGCCCTGCTGTCTCTTCTGCCGGAAGGTGTTTTCGTAATTTTTTCTTTTATAGAAGGCAGCCATGGCCCGGCTATAGCTACTGAAACTTTGAACATAGCTGTAGGCGGAAAGTTCAATGATATGGTAGTCAAGGACTTTATTCAAAGCGGAATCTTTATAGTAGATGGCCGGTTTTAAACGTGCTGCCCTGATATCGCGGACGACACTCCGAAAGCCCCGGGCTAATTTTTCCAGCTCGCTATCAGATAGTTCAGAAAGGTAAAGGTCAGTGGAAATGCCCGAACGGAAGACCACTTCTTGGGCCAGGAGAGGTGAAAATCCGGCAAAGGTCTGAAGAAGAAATTTTGCCGGTTTTTGCTTTACATCATAACTTTGCTTTTTGAAGAATAAGTCAATTACGTTTTCTTCGAGTAAATTTTCTTTGGAGAAAATATTTATCTTATTTTGTGGGGGAGGGGGAATATAATGCCTGGCCGGCATAATTTCCCGGTGGCGGTTGAGGCTGCTGTCAATATGGCGCATGGCATCATAAATTAGTCCGCTTTCACGTAAAAAAACAAGGTTTGAATGTTTCCCCATAATTTCAGCAATGAGCCGGTATTCAACAGCATCTCCAATCTCATTTTTACCACGCAAATAGAAGATGAAGATTCGTTCGCTGGCAGGATTTTCAATCTTATATAATTCAAAAAAAGCGAGCTTGTTTCTTAAGAGTTTGGTGAAGCCGGACTGATATTTACTTTTGGCCTGAGCTTCTTCACTAAGGAAAATATAAGCTTGCGATGGATTGATAGAGATGAGCAAATTCTCGCTATACCCTTGTTTGCGGAATTGCAGACAAAGTGAATGGGAGTCAATCTGATAAAGTTGAGAGAGTCTTGCTCCGACAATTCTCTCCTCCAGTTCAATTTGTAAAAAATGTGCCGAAATGCCATCAAGCGCCATTAGAATCTCCTAGTCTTTGCTAAAAACAAATAGCCTTGCCAACCGGCCTTAGTTACTTGAGTAAGGCCGCGGGCGATACTTGGTCTAATCAGAGTGTAGTATAGTCCTTTTCTTGATTCTTTAGCAAGCGGATGTCTTTCTGCTATAATCTTTGCTGGGAGGACATATGGCTAAAACAAAGAATAAAAGGCAGCAAAAAAAATCAAGTCAAGTAGAGGGTGCCCACGAGAGTAGCGGGGATTTAAGGGTTTGGCAAAAGATTGCTTACTCTTTGCCGGGAAAAACCGTGCTGTTTATCGCCGCTGTCGTTTTGCTCTTTTTCCTCAATCTTCTCCTGAGCGGGGACAGCTTAGAGCGTTTCACCTTATTTTGCGGATTAGAAATTTTACTTGCTATTGTTATCGCATGGGCTATATTTTTCCTCAGACGAAAGAAAGATTCAGAGGAAGATCAAGAGAATGATTGTTAAAATCTATAAAAATTATGAAGAGATGAGCCTTCGTGCTGCAGAGCTTCTAGCTTCTCAGATTCGTATCAAGCCCGACTCGGTTATTGGCTTGGCGACCGGCTCAACACCCCTGGGCTTATATAAAGAACTGGTGCGCATGCATCAAGAGGAAGAGTTGGACTTTTCTGCTATACGAACCCTAAACTTAGATGAGTATATTGGTCTGGGCATAGAGAGCGAAAATAGCTATGTCTACTATATGAATGATGTGCTTTTTTCTAAAGTAAATATTCTTCCGCAAAACACCTATATTCCTAATGGATTGGCCATAGATCCTGCAGCAGAAGCCTTACGCTATGAAGCCCTGTGCGCCTCTCTGGAGATAGATTTTCAGCTATTAGGGGCAGGTCCTAATGGCCATATCGGTTTTAATGAGCCGGCTGAGTTTCTTCGCGGCCCCTGTCATATCGCTGAATTGACGACGGATACGATTGAAGCCAATAAACGTTTCTTTGGAACAGCTGATGAAGTGCCTAGGACCGCTATAACCATGGGAATGAAGCAAATCTTGCGTGCAAAGAAGATCCTCCTCCTTCTAAATGGCGAAAAAAAGGCGGAAGTCCTCCGCGACCTGCTAAAAGGGGAGATTTGCCCTAAAATGCCGGTGTCCATTTTACGCTTACATGAAGATGTTACGGTTATGGCGGATGAAGCGGCGGCAAAATTGCTTTAGCTAAAAGTAGCTTGTATTCCGGCATAAAGAATGCCCCGAATTGTTTCGGGGCATTTTCTTTTAGGATAAAAGTACAGGGACAAGATATTGGTCAAATGCTTTTTGTCCGGCTATAGCCTGTCTGCTCAAGTTTTACCTTGCCTTGATTCTTCCAAACTACTTAAGACCGTCGAGTAGTTTCTTAATCTTAACACTCGGATCTAAGAGATTAGATAGCGAGGCATTATGATTAAGTGAGTCAATCAGGAGGGCAACAAATTTTGTCATATCAGCTTCGGTAAACCAGGGAGCTGCTAGAAGCTCGGGAGAATGGTAGTTAAGATTTGTACAGAAAACATGGTCGATAAGCCCCTCTTCATAGGCCCGGTCAAAGCGCTCAATGCCGCTGGTGAACAAGCCGAATGAGGTGGCGCAAAAGATACGTCGGGCGTTTTTTGCTTTCAAGATTTTTGCTAGATCGAGCATAGAATCTCCGGAAGAAATCATGTCGTCGACAATCAGGATATCGTAGCCTTCGACAGAACTACCTAAAAATTCATGGGCGACAATCGGATTTCTCCCGTCTTCGATAACGGAATAATCGCGGCGTTTATAGAAGGTGCCTAACTTCAATTCCAGCATGTTGGCGTAGTACATAGCGCGTTTTATCCCGCCTTCATCAGGGCTGACAATCATGAGTTGGTCAGGGGAGAAGGAGATGTCGGGGAATTTTTTTATGATGGCTTTCAAAATTTGATAGGTTGTTGAGATAGATTCAAAACCACCGGTGGGAACCGAGTTCGATACGCGGTCATCGTGAGCATCAAAGGTTATGAAGTTACTGATACCTAAACTGAAGAGTTCTTCCAGGGCATAGGCACAGTCAAGGGATTCTCTTGATGACCGGCGATGTTGCCTGCTTTCATACAAAAAGGGCATGACAACATTAATTCGGCTAGCTTTACCGGATATGGCCAGGATGGTGCGAACCAGATTCTGATAGTGGTCATCCGGACTCATATGGTTTTCAATACCAAACATGTTATAGGTTTCACTATAATTCATCGGGTCGACAATAAGATACAAGTCATGCCCGCGGACAGTACTGTCAATAACGGCTTTGGCTTCACCTGAAGAGAAACGAATTAAGGAGATTGGTATTTCATAAGTATCCCGTATAAATCCGGGGGTTAAATCTTCCGGTTTCCAGCTTTCCAAATATTCCAGGCGCCTTGTGCGAAGTTTATTATTTACCTCTCTTGTAAATGCTTCTGCTCCTGTTAGGGCAATGACACCAATCGGGCCCATGGAGAACATCCGGTTATCTCCGTACTGGTCGTATGTATAATAAGTATTGTCTTTTTGCTCATTGAATTTAAAATTTGACTGTTCCATAATTCCCCTCAATTTTTAATTTTATTACTATTTTGGCTAGTTGCTTTTTTCTGTTTTATATTTTTTCATTATTTTCCTGCTTGCGATTAAGCTTATGCTTTCCGTAATAGTTGGAGAGGAGCTTGTTGAGCTTTTTCTCCGGGTTGAGCAGGGCGCTAAGTGAAGCGTTGTGATTCAAAGAATCGATAACTTGGGCAAGACTTCCACTCATATCGACCGGCTCAAACCAAGGGGCGTCGAAAAGCGGGCGTGGCAGGCGAATTAGATTACTTGCAAAGATTTTATCGATAATGCCGAAATCATAGGCCTGATTCATGCGTTCATAGCCTTCGGTAAATAGGGCGAAACTGGCTGAGGCAAAAACACGCTTAGCCCCGTTTTCTTTTAGATAGTTGGCGCAACTTAAAAAAGTGTTGCCGGTGTTAATCATGTCATCAACAATCAAAACGTCTTTTCCTTCAATACTCTCACCGAGGAAGTCGCGAGTTACACTCCCGTCCGCTTCGTAAATGCGATAGAAGGTCCCTAAAGGTACTCTCATCATTGTGGCATAGTAAATAGCCTTATTTATAGATGTTTCGGAGGGACTGATTACCATACAGTGGTCACTGTCAAGGGCGAGGTCGGGAACTGTTTCAAGGATTTTTTCAATAATTTGATAGGCTGTAGGAAAGTTTTCGAAGTTCTGGCGAGGGACGGCATTGGCAACACGCCCGTCATGGGCATCGAATGTAATGAAGTTACTGACTCCTAAGTCAAATAGCTGACGAAGAATAATCGCACAATCCATAGAAGAGCGGTTCATGCGTTCACTTCTTCTTCCTTCGTACAAATAGGGCATGATGACATTAATTCGGTTACAAACCCCATGGGTCGATGTAATAATACGGACCAGGTCTTGATAATGGTCATCAGGGCTTAGGGAAAGCATCTGATTAAAGCGGTTCATATAGATACCATCATTTAGAACATCGGTAATGATATAGAGGTCATGACCGCGGACGGTATCCAGGAGTTCCGCTTTACCTTCTCCTGTTTTAAAACGCTTCAAATCAATTGCAATGCGATAATCTTTTCGTAAATAACCCACATATTTTTCCAGACTGGGGTATTCTCGGATATACTGCTGTCTTTTTTGGCGTAATTTTCGGATAATCTCATCAGCAAAAGTGCTGTTGATTTGTTGGGTGATGATACCAATGGGCCCAACAGGTTCCATGGTATTTTCACCGTAGTGCCAAAAAGAAAATTTATCTTGGCCGTTTTTCTGCGAAACCATTCTTGCTGTCTCCTCCCTCAAAAGAATGTTACTTAGAGTATATACCATTTTTAAAGAAGTAGGTTATGCTTCCTTACCTTGCTATAATATAGTTAGACTATAAGAGAGGGACGTAGAAATGATTGATGATAAAAAAGTAGATTTTTCGAAGACGACATTTTTCCGTTTGGTTACTAAAATTGCAGATTTGCCAAAAGATTCCAAGCCGCAAGTGGTATTTGCCGGAAAGTCAAATGTGGGTAAATCTTCTGTTTTGAATAAATTATGTCGGCAAAACAAGCTGGCAAAAACTAGTCAAGCAGCAGGGAAAACGCGTAATCTGGTTTTTTTTGATGTGAGCGAAGCGTTTTATTTGGTCGATTTACCGGGCTACGGTTTCAGTAAAAGCTCAAAAGCGGAGCAAGAGCGTTTTTCCAAGTTGACGGATGACTACCTGCATTCAGAAAGCCCCATCGCTTTAATCTTGCACTTATTAGATATTCGTCATATGCCAACCAGGCAAGACTTGGAGATGGTCTACTGGTTGGAGGCAACAAAGTCCCCTTATACAATCTTACTCAATAAAGCTGATAAGCTTAGCAGACCCAAGCAGGAGCAGATGCAAAGCAAAATCAGAAAGTTTTTACAAAGTGAAACCGGTATTGTTTTCCCTATGCAAAAAATTTCTGCAGAAACAGGGCTTGGTATAGATTCTCTAGCTGACCTTATCAGGGAGAATGTTGCCGGTTCTAAATAAAATAGGCCTTTATACAGCTGATTCTCATGGCCTGCCCGGTAATGGGCAGGCCAACTGCTTGCCTGCCCCCATACTGTATGAATGGTGACGTATAGCTTCTCTATATATAGCCTCAAGCATTGTCACTTTATTTCATGATGCTTGCCATTTTTTCTTGACAAGAGGGGAAGTTAAACTTACACTATTAGCAGTTAAACTTCTTCAAACATGACAAATCAGAGAAGGGGTAGAAGTTAAACTTCTGCAAGGAGGAAAGATGAGTTTTGGTAAAAAAATAAAAGCCTTAAGAGAGAAAAAAGCTTTGACACAAAAGCAACTGGCCGAAATGCTGGGAATAACTTCCAAAACGGTAAGCAACTATGAAAGTAAGAACATGAGGCCGCGGAAGATGGAAATGTACAAGAAGATGGCCCAAATATTTGAGGTTAATGTAAACTATCTGCTTACAGAAGAGGATTACTTCATTATGGACTCAGGGGAAAGATTCGGATACAAGGGGGCTAAAGATGCCCAGGCTCTTGTTGACTCCATGACAGGACTTTTTGCAGGCGGTCAGCTGGCAGAAGAGGACAAGGACATCTTATTTGAAGCCATATCCCAAGCCTACTGGCAATCAAAATTAGAAAATAAAAAATACGGCAAGCGTAAGAAATAGGGTGTGCGATGACCAATAAATGGATTTACGACAAAGTAAATAAGCTTGTAGCACAATATAAAACGAGAGATCCTGAGGAACTCGCCGGCTCTTTAAATATTAGAATCAAATACATGGAAGCCACGAGCTCCTTATTGGGTATGTATATGGTAATTTTGCGAAACCGATTTATCTTTTTACCCAATAATCTGGGGAGTCTGAAAAAAACTGTTCTGGCCCATGAAATCGGCCATGACCAGCTCCATAGAAAAGAATGCGTCCAGGGGGCTTCTTTCCATGAAAGCAGAATCTTCAATCCGATAAACCGGTATGAAATTGAGGCCAACATATTTGCTGCCCACCTACTGATATCTGATAAAGATGTCATGAGCATGATAAAGCATGCCGAGACCGATAGAGATTTGGCGGATAAGCTGGGTGTGGATATCAATCTTTTAAATTTAAAAATATCCGAGATGGCCAAAATGAATCTCCTGGACCTGGACCGGTCTAAGTTGCAACGCCCCGATTCAGAATTTTTACAAGACTATAAGCCCTTTGACGATGATTGGGACTACTGCTGAAAACATTGAGAGAAGATAAATTTTAGCGAAAGGGGAAGTATGGGACAGATTGATTATGAAAAAGAAGCTAAATCAGACATAGCTTTTATAGACATGAAGTCCTTTTATGCTAGTGTCGAGTGTGTGAAAAGAGGCTTGCATCCTCTCAAGACTTCCCTTTGTGTGATGAGCCGGTCAGAAAATTCCCATGGGCTAATCCTGGCCAGTTCGCCAACTTTTAAAGAGGTATTCGGGAAAAACAATGTCGGTAGAAGCGGAGACCTGCCCTTTGATGTATATACAAGAAAATTCAGCTGTGAAAAGGCGCGGAGGCAAAATATTCCCATGACAAGAAGCTATATCAAACACATTGAAGCTTGGGCTGCCAAGACTCTTATCGTGCCCCCCCGCATGGCTCTTTATATTGAGGAGAGCCTTAAAATACAAAAAGTTCTTGAAAACTTTGCAACTGTCCGGGAGATCTACCCCTATTCTATTGATGAGAGCTTTGTAGATTTAACCGCTTCACTCAACTATTTTATTAGAGACAAAAAAATGACCGGGCGTCAAAAGCTGGATGTCGTTTCTTCTAAAATACAACAGGCCATATGGAAGGAAACCGGTATATTTTCAACAATCGGCATGAGCAACGCCAATCCTCTCTTGGCCAAACTAGCCCTGGACAATGAAGCAAAAAAAAACAAAAACATGAGGGCCAACTGGTCCTATGAAGATGTGGAGACCAAGGTTTGGGCCATTCCGAATTTAACTGATTTTTGGGGAATTGGGGAGAGGACAGCCCGAAGACTTAGAAAGCTAAATATTTACTCTATTAGAGACCTGGCTAATGCAAATCCGGACAGGCTGCAAATGGAGTTTGGCATAATAGGAGTCCAGCTTTGGTTTCACGCCAATGGGGTGGACGAAAGCAAGCTCTCCAGACCCTATACTCCTAAGTCGAAGGGTATCGGGAATTCTCAAATATTGCCAAGAAACTACACAAGTCAGGCTGAGATTGAACTTGTTCTCATGGAGATGGCAGAACAGGTAGCTGTTCGTCTTAGGAGGATAAAAAAGAAGGCCACAGTTGTAGCCATTCATATCGGATTTAGCTATGAAGAGGGAAGAAAAAGCATTAATGCCGCCAGCAAAATTAATCCTAGCCAAAGCACACAAGAATTGACAAGGCAGGTTTTGAACCTGTTCAGAAAAAAATATAGGGGCGGAGCGGTCAGAAGCATAGGGGTCAGATACGACAAATTGACGGATCGAGCCTACCGGGCCTATAGCTTTTTTGATGATCCCCTGGCTCTTGAAAAGATGGATAAGCTGGAAAAAACGATTGATGACCTTAGGGATAAGTTTGGTTATTTAGCTATTCAGAGGGCCACTTGTCTCATGGAAGGCTCAAGGGTCATGGAAAGAAGCAGGCTTATAGGCGGCCACTGTGGTGGCCTGGATGGGATGATATGATATGACGGACAGATCTTATTTGCCCTATAAATCAGCAAGATATTATGTTGACAGGGGTATGGCCAAGTGGATGGGATTTTATATTTCCGAACACTCTACGGCTCTTTCACAATATGCCGATACAGTAACTTTCCCGGAAGGAATGGAAAGTGAAGAAAAAATGCTTTTATTAAGTCAGGTGTTTTTAAAAAAACTAAAAATTGTTTTATGTACAAAGCTTGATAGACAACCTTTTGTAGGCAGAGTGCATAATTTGACAGAACAAAAATTATACCTGGAGACCAAAGAAAGTGTAGTAAGTTTCTCCTACGACCATATCCTAAGCCTGACACCGGCAGAGGAGGGGGAAGATGAATAAATTGGAAAAAAGTAGCTTTCAATTCGACTATTTCAGTAGCAATTATCAACAATTTGAAGAAGATTTTTACCAATACGCCAATATAAATATCCCCCTCACTTTTTTAACGGATGATATTCTAAAACTAATGTATACAAACAAAAAAAATTATTTTAGACTCAATGCGGCCAACTCAAAAGATAACAGAGATCACTACTTTATTTTCAAGGAGCAAGCTCAAAAAGACAATCATCAAGTGATCCGATATGAGTATGTAGGGCATAGGTTTGGATAAAACAAAGCCCTTTATAGGGTGAGACTCAGCCCTGTGTTTTGTGCCTGGCTGGATTGAGTGAGAGAAATTCGGAATTGCTGTTGGCTATTGTCGTTAATTGAAGGCTTTATCTTCGACTGTCAGGGACTCTTTTAGGGAATCATAAGGAAGATTCCTTAAAAGATTGGTTGTGGTGCTAGTGACTGGAGATTTAGCAGAAAACAAGGATAGCTTTCCCTTGAGAAGGCCGGCGATATATCTTTTTCTTGCTGCTTTTTTGCCAATTCTCTTGGTCGTAAAAATTCAATCGAAAACTTGCTGCCTGCTTTTGAGCATGGTCTTGCTTTTTACGGCTTGCTTTTTCCGGCCTCTCAAAAAGATTAAAACGATCTTAATTTGTCTTTTCATATTTCAAATTGCCCGGATGACCATATACTGGCAGACCAACCGGGAAGTACTTTCCGAGGACATCCCACATACCTTCACCATACTTAACTTCCTCTGGCAAAATGAGGAGATAGATAGGTTTTGCGCCAGGGCAAGGACAGATGATGGTAAAATAGTGGCATTAATCCTGCCGTTTAAGCACCACGCCTCTAAAGTCCTTAGCTGCAGAGTACAAGAATTAGCTATAGCAAGAGCGACAAATCCCGGAGGATTTGATGAGGATGAGTGGTTATTCGGTAAGGGTATTTTCAAGAAATATGAGTCCTGCGGCCCTATACTTGAACTGAAAAGCCGAGGTATCTGCTATCAAGTTCGTTATAAGTATCTTTTGAGAGTTTACTCTTTTGTAGAAGCAGCAGACTCGGAATTGGCAGCTTTCCTTTTAGCCCTGCTCTTTGGTGAGAAGAAGTACCTGTCCAAGACACTTAAAAGTCAATTTCAAAGCCTAAATCTGGCCCATATTTTAGCTGTTTCCGGGATGCACTTATCTTTTCTGATAAGAGCATTTCAGCAATCCGGCTTGCGGAAAATTTTAGGTTATAAAGCAAGTCATATGATGCTGGCCCTTATTATTTGTTTTTGGTCTTTCCTTTGCTCTTTTCCGGCAAGTTTTCTTCGCGCAGCCTTGCTATATTTAGCCAGAAAAATATGTTTATGGAAAAAATATCGTATTGATTCTGTGAATAATTTAGCTTTCGCCTTTACTCTTTCGCTAGTGGTTAATCCTTTTTTGTTGTTTGATAAAGGAGCCATCTGGTCCTATGCAGCAGCAGCTTCCATATTTTTCTTCGGGGATGACCTGAAGGTTTTTTTCAGCAGGCTAGGTGTTGACAGCAAAAAGCTAAGAGATAATTTAGCCTCAACTTGCTCAGCCCAATTTGCTATCTTGTTTCTCAATGCAAGCAACCGGGGGCAGATCAATTTCGTTTATATACTCTTTCAACTGCTGTTTTGTTTTATCTGTTCAATAATCTTCAGGCTATCCTTACCGCTGCTTCTCCTAATTAGCCTCCTGCCCATCGGAGCATTTTCTTTTTTACGCCTGGGAAAATATTTCTTAAGACCCTTGTACATCATCCTAAGCTTCTGTGTAGAAGGCCTGTGTCGAGTAAGCATGCCGGCTTTCCTCAGGATAGAGAACAATGTCTACTTTCTTGGAATTTGTGCTTTTATAGCCCTGGCTTATCTGCTTATAAAAGAGATTCCCGGCTTAAAAGGAAAATTTTATAGGAGAAAGAAATTTTTTACACTGATTTTGATAATCATTTTTTTAGTATCGCAGCTATGGCCGGTCATAAGTCCGCTAGTTGAAATCTATTTTTTGGATGTGGGGCAGGGGGATGCCCTTGTTATCCGGAATAAAGGAAAAGCTATACTGATTGACGGAGGTACAAAAGATAAGGCGGACCAGGTAATTTTCCCCTTCATGCAGGCCAAAGGAATTCAAAGTTTCACTAGTATTATTCTTACGCATGCCGATATAGACCACATCGGGGCAGCCCACGAAGTCATCAGGCAAAATAAGGCTAAAGCAGTTTATATTCCGGAGTATTTTACCTATGAGCAAAAGGCCGGTGAGGGAGAGTTTTCTTCAGAAGGCCGGAAACTGCTGGATTCATGCCGGGAAAATGATATTCCCGTTTACTATTTTTCGGGAGGAGATTATATTTATCTGAAGCAAGGAGAAATATTTTTAAAAAATCTGGAAATATGCCGTATCCCAAAGGACAAGCTTGAGAATAATAATGACACTAGCCTCGTGCTGCTTTTTTCCTGTTATGAGACGCAGCTTCTCTTAACAGGAGATATGACAGAACAGCAGGAAAAGCAATTTGTGAATGAGGGCAACTTGTCCGGAAATCGCTATGAAAGTCCTATTCTGAAGGTTGCCCATCACGGTTCAGGAAAAACAACCGGTGAACAATTTTTAAAGATTATAAAGCCGGAAGTTGCTATCATTTCTGTTGGCAAGAACAATCCCTATCGCCATCCGCACACAGCCCTGCTAAAGAGATTGTTTAAAAACAAAGTAGGAGTCCTGAGGACTGACCTTGACGGGGCTATAAAAATTTGTATTTCACCTAAAGAAAAAATAGCCATCTACACATACAAGACAAAAAATTACTATCTAAGGTAGAATGTAGAAGAAGGGTAAATAGTAAGAGTGAGTATGACAAAAAATAATATCATTTCCTATAGGGAGTTTCGCAGGCAGATTGAAGATGGCCGAATATCGTCCTGGTATGTTTTCTCCGGTGATGAGGATTTTCTTCTGGAGCATGCCTTAAAGTTGCTGGAAGAGCTCTTTATTGCTCCGGGTTCAGAAAGCCTGGATCTCATTAAGGTGAAGCAAAACTTTTCCCTAGAGCGCGTACAGGAAGAGCTGCGTATCAGCCCCCTGCTTTCGGAACGCCGTTTGCTTATTTTCTATGATTCAGGTTTATGGAACAGTAAATCCGGCTTAGCGGAAGAAAAGCAAGCCGGCCTTAAAAATATTGCTCAGCTCATTCATGACCAGGTTTGCCTTTGCTTTGTAGAAAGCAAGACAGATAAGCGTCTGAAAAAGAATTATTCAATCCTGAAAGAGGCCGGCGGATATCATGTGGAAGTAAACAAGGAGAACGAGGCGACTCTCCGTTCTTGGATAGCGGCTTATCTGGGGAAGAAGAAAATCAAAATCAGCAGGGAAGCAGCAGAGTCTTTGATTTTGCGTTGTGACTCGGAAATGGGTCAGTTAAGCTTGGAACTTGATAAGTTGAGCAAATATTGTGAGTATGCCGGCCTTGCACAGATTGACCTTGCCTTACTGGATTTGGCTTGCCGAGAAGATATACAAGGGAATATATTCAAACTAACCGATGCTATTTCTGCAAAAAATATCTCGCTTGCCTTATCTTATCTTGACAAGCTATTTAAGCAAAAAGAACCGGCTATGCTTATATTATTCATGCTAGCCAGACATTTTAGGCAGCTGCTTGCAGCAAAATATGCGGGCAACAAAGAGAGGCTTGCGACGGGGCTCAAGGTGCAAAATTTTGTGGCCACAAGGCTACTAGGACAAACAGAGAAATTCACCTTGACAGAACTCATTCATCTAAGTGAAGCCTGCTACAAAACAGATAAGGCGATTAAAACAGGTGAGATTGAAGAGCGGACGGCCTTAGAAATGATTTTGTTTGAAGCGGTAAAAGCGCTGCCCTTACCCTCTTCAACTTGAATTCATACCCTTGAACGAGTAGAATGACAAGGATTTTAGAGAAATTTCGAGAGGAAATTATTATGAAGCAATCAACTCTAATTAAAGATATTTTTAAAAATACGGACAGTTACCTAGATAAAGAGATTACTGTGTCGGGGTGGATACGCTCTATTCGGGATCAGAAAAACTTTGCCTTTATCCACCTAAATGATGGCAGCTCTTTCGGCAATCTGCAAATTGTAGTTGAGCGGGAAGATTTTGCCAATTACCAGGAAATTAGTCATTTAGGTATTGGTGCTGCCATTATTGTTAGCGGAAAACTTGTCGCTACGAAGGGGGCCAAACAAGCCTTTGAGCTTAAAGCAAAGAGGCTTGAGGTGGAAGGCGATTCTCCCTCGGATTATCCTCTGCAACCTAAGCGGCATACACCGGAGTTTTTAAGGACGATTGCCCATTTAAGGCCCAGAACAAATTTATATTCTGCTGTTTTCAGAGTTCGCTCAGAAGCGGCCTTTGCTATTCATAAGTTTTTCAATGAGAGAAATTTTGTCTATATTCACACACCCATTATTACAGCAAGCGATGCTGAAGGTTCGGGGGAAATGTTTACGCTTACCACTTTTGATTTGGCTGATGCTCCCAGGGATGAAGCAGGAAAAATCGACTATAAGAAGGACTTCTTTTCTTGTCACAGCAAATTGACAGTCAGTGGTCAATTATCAGTAGAATGTTTTGCTCAAGCCTTCCGCAATGTATATACCTTCGGACCGACTTTCCGAGCGGAAAATTCAAATACGCCAAGGCATGCGGCTGAGTTTTGGATGATTGAACCGGAAATTGCTTTTGCTGATCTTAGTGACAATATGGATTTGGCAGAAAGCATGCTGAAGTATATTATTTCCTATATTCTTGAAAAATGTCCTGAGGAAATGAATTTCTTTAATTCTTTTGTTGATAAAGGAATCTTGGAACGTCTGCAAAAAGTTGTTTCGAGCGAGTTCAAAAGAATAACCTATACAGAGGCTATTGAAAAACTGGAACAGTCCGGTAAGGATTTCCAATACCCGGTATACTGGGGGGCAGACTTGCAGACGGAACATGAACGTTATTTAACGGAAGAATTGATAAAAGGTCCGGTGTTTGTTACCGATTACCCGAAAGAAATCAAGTCCTTTTACATGAAGGCCAATGAAGATGGAAAAACCGTAGCTGCCATGGATTGTCTGGTTCCCGGCATTGGAGAAATTATTGGCGGTAGCCAAAGAGAAGATAATTTCGATTTGTTAAATCAAAGAATTGCAGAACTGGAAATGAATGAAGAGGAATACTGGTGGTATTTAGAACTTCGCAAGTATGGCAGTACCCGCCATGCCGGCTATGGCCTCGGCTTTGAACGCCTTATTATGTATTTAACCGGGGTGGCTAATATCAGAGATGTCATTCCTTTCCCCAGGACAGTAGGAAATTTAGAGTTTTAATATTGATTTGTTCTGATCTCCTTCCATTTAGAAAAGGAGCAGAATATGAACAAACACACACTAAGAATGCAGGATTTGCCTTTTGACGATCGACCCTATGAGAAGATGGCGATCCACGGCAGCAAACAACTGACTGATGCTGAACTTCTCGCCATAGTGATTGGCAGTGGTTATAAGGGGATGAGCGCCCTTGATCTTTCAAGGCGTATGCTCAAGGACCATGAGACCCTGGCCATGATTTCTGAATTAAGCCCTGAAGAGCTTCAAAAATATTCCGGGATCGGCCATGTTAAAGCATTACGAATTCTAGCTGCTCTGGAAGTAGGGAGAAGGGCACAGTATACACAAACCAAAGTCTTAAATCCCAGTGTCCTGAGTTCAACAGATGCCATCAAGCTTATGGAGGAGGAAATGCATTCTTTAAAACACGAGGAATTTCATCTTCTCCTCCTTAATGTACGAGGAAAGTTGATTCGAAAAGTTAAGCTATCCAGTGGTGGTTTAAATAATGCTGTTATCTATCCGAGAGATATTTTTCGGGAAGCCATCAAAGCAAATGCTGCAGCAGTTATCCTTTGTCATAACCACCCAAGTGGGGACTCCACTCCCAGTGCGGCGGATATCGAGTCCACGAAAAGGATAGAAAAAATAGGGGAAAACATGGGTATACAGGTCCTTGACCATGTTATTATTGCTCGTAACGGCTCTGTAAGTTTGCGGAACTTAGGTCTGATTTAAGCAGCTTGTGAAGATGATATTCATGCGGTAGAATGACGTATGTTTAAGGATAGGAGGCAGTGTGCACGATGTCCAGAGATAAAAAAACACGCATATTGATTCTCGTACTGCTAAGTCTGGCTGTCCTGACCATAATGATTTTTTCGATTCTGCCGGAAAGTCCGACTAACACACTGTCAACCCCCCTCAGTGTCCTCTTGCGTCCTGTTGAGCATACCTTTAATACGATAGGCGGCACGTTCAAGACTTACTTTACTGCAGTGAAAACGAATCGGGAACTGCAAGCAGAAAATGATCAGCTTAAGAGTGATAATTTAGCCTTACGCCTAAAAATTAAAGATAATGAGCAGGCAGCGGAAGCCTATGCAAGCCTCAAGCAAGCTTTTGCTTTAAAAGATAAGTTCCCAGAGCGAAAATTTGTTGCGGCAAATATTTTACAAAGACCTTTGGAAAAAGAATATGAGTATTATCGCTTGGATGTCGGAACGGCGGACGGTATTGATTTTAGCCTCCAAAGCGGTTTTGCCGTTGTGGATGAAAACGCAAATATTATCGGTACTATTGTGCGAGCAGACGGCATCAGCTCGAAGATGATTTCCTTAAATCATCAGGGCTTTTCTTGTACCGGTTTTGCAGAAAAAGATGCCGCCAATAGCTTTCTTGTGAAGGGGCAAGGACAGGCTCAAGAAAATTATTTGCTTGGTGTTGACATTTCCGAGGAGACCAATCTTGCCGTTGGTGATAAGGTATATAGTTCAGGGCGGGGAGGTATTTTCCCGGAGGGCCTGTTATGCGGCACCATTGTCTCTATTTCTTCCCCAAATGCCTTAGGCTTTCGAACTTGTGAAATAGAGGTTGCAAGTCAGCTTAAGGAGTTGAATGTTCTTTTTGTGCTTTTACCCAGTAATGAGTATGCTGTAGACAGCACAGCGGAAAGCGAAAATAGCTATGATTAAGAAGAGAATTAACGAAAGCCTGGTTTGGTTCGGTGCCTTTCTTGTCGGCATTCTGTGCATGATGTTACACCCCTTGCGCACGTATTTTGCTTTGCCTGTGACAGATTTTCTTTTTGTTATTCAATTTTTCGCTTGCTATTTTTTTGGTGGCATTCGCGCTATTGTCATTTCATTATGTGCAGGTTTAATTAAAGATGTGCTTTATGGTGCAATTGTCGGACCAAGTATTCTTCTGAGTATTTTGATTCTTGCAGCATTTACCCTGATACATGACTTTTGGACAGAATATACAATAAAGAAAAGTTTTATTTATCTGTTAATCTTTTGGTTAGTACATAAAATATTAAAAAGTGTTATCTTTGCGCTTATTCCCTTTTTTGCTTTTGCCGGAGAAGAGTTTGCTGCACTTCTTCGGATTAACCTGATAGAAGGAGTTCTTGCTATTCCCGGTATGGTGATAGCGCAAGTGGTGCTTCTCTTTTATTTTACGTTTACGTATCGGGATTTTGAGCAATTCAGGGCGAATGAAGCGATGGCGCAAATGTACATTGAATGAGCAGGCATTTTAGTAGAGGAAAGCTGATGGCCGGAAAAGAGCAAACAAGTAGAATACACCTGAATCGATATGCTGTTGTGGCAATTGTTATTATCCTTGCCTTATTGGCAATTTTACTAAAAACAATACAGGTACAGCTGCATGGCGGGGAGTCTGAGCCTGTCCATTTTACGCGTGGCATAGGACAGAGGATGACGATTCAGGCCCCGCGTGGTGATATTGTAGATCGTAATGGAGTAACATTAGCCTATTCCGAATTACAGGATAATCTATATTTGGCTTATGCCGGTTTGAACCAACAGATGCTAAACAATGAGCTATTGCGCATAAGTACCCTCTTGCATGACCATGGCGTTGAGCCGATTTCTAATTTGACCAAATATCTTGACTTATCCTCCATGACAAAGGAAGCCTATCCTAGCGAAGAAATGAGTTTTGTCTTTAAAAAGGATCTGGATGAAATTTCACTTTGGCAACAAGATAAAGATTTGTTTAATTTAGCCAAGGAAACAAGTCATGTCCCGGAGAAAAACAAGGTGAAATTACAACCTGATGCCTTCTATAATTTTATGATTTTTGACTTCTTCGCCATTGAAAGTCGTTCAGCCCAGGGGAATCGTTTCTACAGTGCCCAAGAGGCCTGGGAGATTCTAAAGCTTCGTTATCAAATACTGGAGAACAATTGGAGTTTCATCCAAGGAGAACCTGTCCTTATTGCTCGAAACATACCTCAGGCTTTGCGCGATAAGATAATGGAGCAAAGACACCACTACCCGGGTCTGCTTGTAAAGCAGGAGAGTACGCGAAGATATACGGAGGATAGCCGTTTCTTTTCTCATATTATAGGCTATGTAGGGTCCATATCAGGGCCCGAGTATGAGAGTCTCAAAGACTATGGCTATCACATCAATGATGTAACCGGCAAGGCGGGTGTTGAATTTACTGCCGAGCGCTATCTCCATGGTGAAAATGGAAGTGCCCCCTACGGCAGCTGGCAAATGGGAGAAGAAGGCATGCTTTTTCTGGAAGGCGAGGGCGGCACGAATGCCGTGCCGGGCGGGACAGTCAGACTGAGTCAAGAGCTTTATATGCAAAAAGTACTGTATGCGAGTCTTTATGATACGCTTATGGAGGTTCGTGAAAAAGAACTTGGTGTAGGGACTTCTGCTGCCGCAGTAATGCTTGATTTAAATAACGGTCAAGTTCTTGCCATGGGAAGCATTCCATCTTTTCAATCAAGTGATTTTGCCAATGCTTCTGAGGATGTTGAGGCAGCAGAACGCGCCATTTCCGATTTGCAAGATACAGAGCATAAACCGATGCAAAACCGGACTATTAGTGAAATATATGCCCCGGCCTCGACCTTCAAGGGGATTACGGCCGGAGCAGCCATTGAAGAGGGAGTTATTACCCCGGAGCGGTCCTCTTATGAATGTAGGGGTAAGGAAAATATAGGTTACAAAAATTGGGTTTGCTATGGTGAACCGGATCGTGGTCACGGTATGATTAACTTATCCGAAGCCCTAATGTATTCTTGTAATTTATACTTTTTTAAGATGGGGCTTGATACAGGCATTCATGCCATTTCCTCCCATGCAAAGGCTTTGGGGCTGGGTGAGTATTCCGGTATAGATTTGCCCGGGGAGGCCAAAGGGATTCGGCCCAGTCCGACTTTAAAGGCCCAAACCAGATTAACCCCCGGCGATCAGGAATGGTATCCTGCTGATACTTGTCAGACCAGTATCGGACAATTTGATAATGCCTACACTATTTTGCAATTGGCAAGGGCTATTGGCGGTTCTGTAAGCAATCGTTTAGTGAGCCCTCATGTTATTTATGATATCCGCGATGCCAAAGGCCGCTTAATTCGCTCAGAGCAAATTAGTACAAAAAATCTGGGTTTAAAAGAGGACACTGTACGCATGGTTCGTGAAGGTATGGGTCTACTTAAGTATTATGAAACTTCGCATCATACCTTTAGAAATTTTTCCGGCTATCCGATAAATGTGGGCGCAAAAACAGGTACGGCGGAAGTAGGCTTTGCAGATGGGTTCACCACGAATGCTTTGTTTGTTGCCTATGCCCCTTTGGAAGATCCCCAGGTAGCCATTGCTTGTATCGTAGAAGAAGGGGGGAAGGGGGATGTTTCCTCAAATATTGCCAGGGATTTATTGGATGCCTACTTCGGCTTGGAGGCAAGGCCTGAACTGGTTGAACGCTTAGAGCAAATGGAAATGAACCCGCAAGAGTTCTTGTTAATTCCGGAACGAGAATTGTGGGCGGAGAGGCAAAAAAAGGAATAAAAACAGACCCGGAGGCAAATAAGCTCTTTGAGGAGATTGAAGAAAACGATTTACCGATAGATGCCCCCTTATTGAATGATTTATATCATGAGCCTTGCTAATTATTCCCTGTTTAGCCTATAATTTGACGGAAGCAAAAAGTTTTGGGGTGGGTTTTAAATGAATATCGTTCTAATGGCAGATATGAGAAAATACGATTTATTAGTCAATTTTTGCATTGCTTACAAAGAAATGTTGAAGAGACATAGATTAACATCGTTATTTAATACTTCTCATTTAATTCGCCAGCACTCAGGCTTAGACATTAACACCATGGCTACGGATACGAATTCGAGCATTGAGCAATTAGCAGCGAGAGTAAACTACAATGAGATAGATGCCATTATCTATTTACGTGACCAAGATATAGAAAACTACAGTGGCCCCAACCCTTTGTTCAGAGCATGTGATAATAAAAACGTTCCCTATGCGAGTAATTTAGCGATGGCGGAAATCTTAATTTTAGCCATTGACCGCGGAGATCTTGATTGGAGAGAATTTATCTAATGAAAAAAGAGTTACATGAGCTTGTTACCCTGTTCCCAGAATCGTGGAAATTCTCAAACACCTACTATCTTGATATTGCCGGAGGGGTCATTGTTGATCCTGGCATGCCTAGAAAAGAGGGTTTTGATGCACCTGTTGCCAAGGTTTTTGCCACCCATGGACACTATGACCACTTGATGGGGATAGACTCTTGGCTGAATACGGATAATACATTTTACTTCCCTGAGCAGGATGTGTGGATGCTTGAAGACCAAGAAGCGAATGCTTCCAAGATGTTTGCTAACGCCCGAAACTTTCCAAAGCCCCAGCGAGAGTTAAAAGATGGCGATACGATTCACTTGGATGAAAACTATTCTTTCAAAGTTTTTCATACGCCGGGACATACCCAAGGCTCTTCTTGCTTTTTGTTGCTTGAAAAGGAAGAGGGAAGGGAAAAGCCTCTTGCCTTCTTTTCCGGGGATACGGTCTTTGATAACAGTATCGGGCGCTCCGATTTAAGTGGCGGGGATCCCCAAACCATGCAAAAGACAGTGAAAGATCTTCAGGAGCTTTTCCATACACTTCCACAAGAACTTGTCGTTTTTACCGGACACGGCAGAGTAACAACCATCGAAAATATCTTTCGCTTCAATCCTTTCTTTCGTCGGGGTGGCCTAAGAATATAAGGAATTGTAGGAGATTGTCCTATTTTGACCATATAGTGCAGGCATAAACCTTTTTATTTCGTGCAGACTCGAAATAAGGAGGTTTTTTTATGGGTCAAAGTATCGAAGTTGCTATTGTTTTTACGCTAACTTGCCTCTTATGCTTTAGCCTTATTAGTTATGGTTTTTCCTTTCTAATAACCATAAACCGGGAGGCAGTCCACTTAGCAGAGGTTAACCATCAGCAGGTAGATGATGCAAAGATATATGAACTAGCTCATGTTCAGAAGCTTTCTTGCAGGAAGACAGGAGGGAAAATAAAAGAGGAAAACATTCCCTATATTTCCACGAGCCCCTTGAAAATTGTTAAAACAATTCAGTTAGTGCAGGACATCTTTCATCTTGATGAACTGGCAAGAATTCGTTTGGAAGACTCGTGGAAATTGCCGCAGATTAATCCGGCGGAGGGTTTGCCGAGATTACCCTATCCGGATAATTCGGCGGACCCCCTACCACAACTTCCTGTTCCGGACAGCCCTCTTCCAGCTTGGCCTATCTTTTCAGGAGGTTAACTATGGATAAATATTTAGGTCATTTGAAAAAGAAAGAAGTTGCTGCAATAAGCCTGGTTTTTGCAATACTCATGCCCTTGTTTTTTTCTTTAATCTACATATCCTTTGCTTTCATAGAGCGTTGTGTGACTGAATACGATGTGGCCAGATTATTGAAAACTAGTGGAAAGATTATCCTATCTTCCTACTCCAGAGAGCTTTGGCATGAATACGGTTTACTCGCCGTAGCTGAAGAAGATATACAACTTGGGCTCATTTATGAAGAGATAGACAAGCTTTCCAATCGTATCTGTAAAACAATAGAATATGAACTGAAAGATCCGCTTTTACAGGCAGATATACTGGAACAACAAATCCTGGATTACATGAAAATCAGGGCCCCTGTTCTCTTGGCGGATGACTTTATGGAAAAAATCAGTTCGGCTGCTGCTGAACGAGAACTTCTTTTTGGCGGTAGTGCAAGTGAGGCCCTCAAGTATAGGTTGCAGACAAATAATGCTGATGAGAAGTATCTTGAGGGACAAGCCGGCCTCAAACTTCTTATGGAGAATCAGGAAAACCCGTTGGCGCAGCAAGATAGTGGAGATGTCTCTTATTTAAACTTAAAGGAAGGGGAAGGCGAAAGTATAGAGACTGATATTGACTTTTCGGAAATTAAGCCTTTTTTAACCGGATTTACCAAGAAGATATTGCCGGTATATGAGGCCTTAGGGACGGAGGATATTTCTTCTGATGATGGGTATAGGCCGGCAAATTTGGGGAAGTTAACCGCCCGTATTGATAATCTTTTGGACTTTAGTGTTCATCCGAGCTTAGAGTCCCTTTACCTTGGAGAATACGCCTTATTATATTTCCCCGCCTACATTAATATTGAAAGAAGAATGGATGGAAACTATGAGTTGTTTACGCCCTCCGGCCTATCTCTACATGACTTAGCTGAAGAAAGAGCCTTGGAACTGGAACAGATTGTTTCCGGCTTGTCTGCTAAGAGAGCAGCCGAAAGATTTTGTGATTACCTCATTTTAGGCTTTCGCTTCGTACCGCAATACCTTAGTGCTTTCAAAAACACTTCTCTGCAAAATAAATATCAAAGCTGGAGCGAAATTATCAGTCAGCTTATAGTCATCCTCAGCTTAGGTCAAATTACGATTCCTGCCGAGACTCTTTCCTATTTTGTACAGGCAGCTCATTGCCTCTACCTGGCACAAAAAGATCTCAACCACTTAAAGCAGGGCTACGGTTTGCCTTTCTGGCCGGAATATTCAGCTCAGGTATACGGTAATCCTGCAGCTTGGGGGAAAGTGCAATTTTTCTATAGGGATTATCTGCGTCTTTATATGTTAAGTAAACAGTCACATCAACTTGCCGAGTCGATGTTGCCTTTGATTAAGAAAAATATAAATAAGTCGGTGTACACAAGAGCTCTTGTTTCGGCAGAGATTAACCAAGGGAGTTTGCAATATGAATTTGATTACGAATAGGCGCTATCGAGCCGGAGTTGCCCTTGAAACCAGCCTTATTCTTTTTCCTGTTATCCTCATTTTGACGACTTTTTTAATTTTGTTTTATGCAAAACTGATGGCTTTAAATATACGTTTTGCCCTCGAAAATACCGCTGAAGAAATGGGCGCCATGATACCCCTTGCTGATCTTGTCCTTGAACTTACAGGAAGTGAAAAAGAATCTATTCTGGAAGGAGTCCTCCAAAAAATACCGAACAGGGACTTGCAGGAATTAGCCAGGGAGTATGTAAGCTCTTTACTTATTGGGCCGATTGTAGAAAAGAGAGTCGACTACTGGCTCTCTTTGAAAAGACAAGGCGGTGGAGTTCCTATAGCCAAGCATAATCGTCAAATACTGCTATCTTGGGATAAAGATTCTACTGTGCTTAAGTTAAGCATGTTTGTATATTTCGATACGCTATTTGGCGAGTATACAGAAGAATTCTCCAGCTTCATACCAATTTGGTCAAAAGAATTTTCACCACAGTCGACAGAGGAGGGTGAGCAAGAAAAGGAAGACAGTGATATCTGGTCACAAGACAATTTTACAAGAGGAAGATATTTTCGTGAAAAAGAGGGGGCAAACTTACCCTTGAATTATCCGGTTATTGCTTTTTACTCGCAGGGTGTAGCAAAAAGTATACGAAGTGTTGATTTAACTGCTCCTTCCTATTCCTCGCCGGAGGCTCTTTCCAAGTTGCTTAATGGAGATTTCAGGCGTTTGGCGGAATTTAATCATTATTCCAGTCACAGTGATGCTTTTCCCGACATTAATCCGGGCGATATCCGGGAAAAACAATTTATTCTGGTTGTTCCGAAAAATATGCCTGAAAAGTATAACAGTCAATATTTTTCCGGACTTCGCCAAGAGGCAGAAAACTATGATATTTCCCTAATTGTGAGAAGGCGAGGGGAGAGCCGCCGCTATGGAAATGATTAAGACTTTGCGCTATGATGAACGAAGTCTAAGGTAAAGGATTATATGCCATGAGTTTATTAAGAAAACTTTTCGGGACAAGTTCTGAAAGAGAAATCAAAAAAATCAGGCCACTACTTCAAGCAACAAATGCTTTAGAAGGTAAATACAAAGCCATGCGAGAGCAGGAACTAGTTGGCCAAACAGCCATATTTAAAGAACAATTAGCGAATGGTAAGAGTCTTGATGACCTTTTACCGGCTGCTTTTGCTACTGTAAAAGAGGCCGCAACAAGGGTTCTCGATATGCGCCACTATGACGTACAAGTCTTGGGTGGTATTGTTCTCCATCAAGGCAGGATTGCCGAGATGAAGACCGGTGAGGGAAAAACTCTTGTGGCTACCTTACCCGTTTATTTGAATGCCTTAACCGGGAAGGGTGTGCATGTTGTCACGGTCAATGACTACCTTGCGGAAAGGGACTCTGAGTGGATGGGGAAAGTATACCGCTATCTGGGCCTTGATGTTGGCTTAATCATAAATGGTAAAAATAAGGCGGAACGACGTGCAGCCTATGCGGCTGATATTACCTATGGGACAAACAACGAATACGGCTTTGATTATCTGCGGGATAATATGGTCAGCGAACTGAGTGGTTTAGTACAGCGTGACCTGTCTTTTGCCATAGTTGACGAGGTTGACAGTATTTTGATTGATGAAGCGCGTACACCGCTAATTATTTCCGGAGCAGGCGACGCTTCCTCAGATGACTACCGGATTGCACAAAGTTTTGTTTCCACTCTGAAAAAGCGAGTTTACACCCAGCTTGACTCCAAGATGGATTTTGCCGAGGCGGATGATTTACATGGTGATGCCGATTATATTATCGACGAAAAGGCAAAGACTTCTGTCTTAACCAAAAACGGTGTGGCCAAGGCAGAGAGATTCTATAAAATTGCCAATCTATCTGATCCGGAAAATTATCAAATTAACCATCACATCAATAATGCCCTAAAGGCGAACGGTATCATGCATCGTGATGAGGCCTATATTGTTCAAGATGGAGAGATTATTATCGTTGATGACTTTACCGGGCGCTTAATGCCGGGAAGACGCTATAGTAACGGTCTCCATCAAGCTATTGAAGCAAAAGAAGGGGTTCATGTTAGAAGAGAAAGCAAAACATTAGCCACAATTACATTTCAAAATTACTTCAGAATGTACGACAAGCTATCCGGCATGACGGGAACGGCCATGACTGAGGAAGATGAGTTTAAGCAAATTTATCGGCTTGATGTGGTGGAAATTCCAACCAATAAACCGGTTATACGAAAAGACCATGACGATGCAATTTACAAGACCCAGCAAGGGAAATTAAGTCAAATTATCGAGACGGTCCACAATATCCACCAAAAAGGACAACCGATTTTAATTGGTACCGTTTCTGTCGAGAGTAGTGAAGAGTATTCAAAAGCCTTTGCTAAGGCAGGTCTTCGCCATAATGTATTAAACGCAAAACATCATGAACGGGAGGCGGAAATTGTTTCTCAAGCAGGACGGTATGGGGCAATTACTATCGCTACTAATATGGCCGGTCGCGGAACTGATATTATGCTTGGGGGCAACCCGGAGTATCTTGCCAAGCAAGAAATGAGAAAAAACGGATATTCCGATGACTTGATTGAAGCGGCTGATGCTTACAATGAAACGGACGACAAGGACATTTTAGAAGCAAGAAAGCAATTCCAACTGCTAAAAGCACGTTTCAAAGAGGAAACCGATCGGGAAAAAGAAAAGGTTATTGCCAGCGGTGGACTCTATATTCTGGGAACAGAGCGCCATGAGTCCAGGCGAATCGATAATCAGCTCCGCGGACGCTCCGGTCGTCAGGGAGATATTGGTGCCAGTAAGTTTTTCCTATCTCTTGAAGACGATTTACTTCGCCTGTTTGGAGGCGAAAGGTTGGGAGCCATGTTTGAAAACCTCGGTGTTGATGAAAACATGGAGTTAAAACATAAAATGCTTACGCGAGCTATTGAATCCGCTCAGCGAAAAGTTGAGGGGCGTAACTTTTCTATCCGGAAAAATGTCCTGGAATATGACAATGTTATGAACCAACAGCGGGAATTAATTTACAGGCAGAGAAGAGATGTCCTGGAAGGGCAAGACCTGCATGACTATTATGAAAGAACCCTGGAAACCGTTATCAGAAATACTGTTACCGGTATTCTCTACGACCCTGAGAATGGAGAAGCCTGGGATCTTCGTGCTCTCCATGCAAAGCTGACAGACCTTCTGGGAGATATCCCCGGCCTGAATCGTGTAAAAGACCTTGACGATAAAAGTCTGAGTGTGGAAGCTTTCACTGAGGAGCTGATTGCAGATTCTCTTGCGGTACTCCGCAGCAGAGCGGAAGTCTTTGGTGGCGAAGAGGGTATGCGTCGTGCAGAGCGATACATTCTACTTTCTGTTGTTGATAACCACTGGATGGAGCACATTGACGCTATGGACTCGCTTAGAGATAGTATCGGCATGCGGGCCTATGCCCAGCAAGACCCTGTTATTGCCTACAAAAAAGAGGGTTTTGAGATGTTCGAAGAGATGAATGATGCTATCCGAGAAGATTCTATCCGTCTTCTCATGCGGGCTCAAATTTTTGATCCTAATGCAGCGAAAGCGAGTCAAAAAGAGAGTGCCCCCTTGCAAGCCGGCAGAAAACAAGCCGGGTCAGCTCTCAGAGAAGCGCAAGAAAGACTGCAAAGAACGGCCATGCAAGCAGCTCGTGCCGGCAGCGAGAAGCAAATGCCTGTGAAGCGAGCCCTTCAAATTGGACGCAATGACCCTTGCTGGTGCGGTAGTGGTAAAAAATATAAAAATTGCCATATGGCGGAAGATAATGCCAAACAGTATTCAGAATAATAGCAATAATAAGATGTAAGGAGAAGTTTATGAATCAAAAGACACTTGATCAGTTAGCCGTTAATACCTTGCGTGTCCATTCTATAGAAATGGTTGAGAAAGCCAACTCCGGCCATCCCGGAATGGCGTTGGGAGCAGCCCCTCTAATCTATACCCTATATGCTAAAGTCATGCAGCACAGCCCGAAGAATCCGACCTGGATAAATCGCGATCGATTTGTCTTGAGTGCAGGACATGCCTCTGCCTTGATGTATTCTCTATTGCACCTTTTCGGATATGATATTTCTCGGTCTGATTTAGAAAACTTCAGGCAGTACAAAAGCATCACTCCCGGTCATCCGGAGATTGTTATTACTCCGGGAGTAGACGCCGGTACCGGTCCGCTGGGCCAAGGTGTGGCCATGGGTGTGGGGATGGCCCTGGCGGAGAGATATTTGGCTCACACCTTTAACAAAGCCGGAGAAGACATTATTGATCACTTTACTTATGTACTCCATGGGGATGGCTGTCCGCAAGAAGGTGTCGCAGCAGAAGCTTGTTCCTTTGCCGGTATGCATAAGCTGGGCAAGCTGATCATGATTTATGACCGCAATCAAATTACTATTGACGGTTCTATCGATATAAGCTTTACAGAAGATGTTGGAGCCCGGTACAAGGCTTACGGCTGGCAGGTGCTTACTGTAGATGATGCGAACGACATAGAGGCTTTTTATGCAGCCCTCAAAGAGGCTCAAGCTGAAACAGAAAAACCGACCATCATTATCGTCCATTCACATATAGGTTATGGCTCACCTGTTCAAGATTCCAGTAAGGCTCATGGCGCACCTCTGGGGAAAGAAAATCTGGAAAAAACCAAAGAAAACCTCGCCTGGCCAAAGGACTTAGCTCCTTTTGAGACTCCTGCAGTAGTTAAAAACTATGTGGACGCTATTGCAGAAGAATTGACCTCAAAAGAGAGGGCCTGGCAAGAAAAGTTTATGGCCTGGCGTAGTAAATATCCTGATCTGGCAAAAAAATGGGACAGCTTTTTTACAGAAGACTTCTCTTTCTTAGAAAATGATGAAGGCTTTTTTAAAATTCCTGAAAAGAGTGAAGCCACAAGGGAAAGTTCACGAAAAGTACTTAACCTTCTAAGTGAGCATTTGCCGAACTTAATCGGCGGCAGTGCTGACCTTGCCGGATCAAATAAAAGCTGGCTGGATAACTCCCATGCTTTTGATGCTAATAATGCCGATGGGAAGAATATCCATTATGGTATTCGGGAATTTGCCATGTCCTGTATTATGAATGGAATTTTATTGCATGGTGGATTGAAGTCTTATTGTGCGACCTTTTTCACCTTTAGTGACTATATGCGTTCAGGTATTCGTTCCAGCGCTTTAATGGATTTACCGGCCATATATGTCTTTACCCATGACAGTATAGGAGTGGGTGAAGATGGCCCCACCCATCAGCCGGTTGAGCATTTAGCCAGCTTCCGAGCCATGCCTAATATACTAACTTTCAGGCCGGCCGATTATCTTGAAACAGCCGGAGCCTACCTTTATGCCATCAAGAGTCAAAGGCCGACCATTCTAGCCTTAAGTCGTCAGAATTTACCGCAAATCGACCTGGCCTATAGCCGGCGTGAGATTGAGCGAGGGGCTTATATAGTGCAAGATGCCGAGAAACCGGAATTAATCTTGCTGGCCAGCGGTTCTGAAGTGGCTTTGGCTTTAGAAGCGGCCGGAGTTCTGAAAGAGCAGGATGTTTCTGTCCGTGTTGTTTCCATGCCTTGTATGGAACTTTTTAATGAGCAAAGTGCAGAATACAAAGAAAGTGTATTACCTAAGGCCGTTCAAAAACGCATAGCTATAGAGGCCGGATCTTCCTTGCCCTGGTACCGTTATGTTGGTCCGGAAGGGAAAATTGTCGGCGTAGACGACTTTGGCATGTCTGCTCCTGCTGATAAAATCTTTGAGCATTTTGGCTTTAGCCTTGAGTCTATTGTAGAAAAAGCAAAAGAAATACTATAACATTCCCGCTTGTATTCCTTTCATTTAGCCTGGGATGAAAAGATAGGCTTTTGAAAAGAAAGATTTCATAAAAATAGTCCTGAATTAATTTTCAGGACTATTTTTCTTGGAGCCGGAGATGGGAATCGAACCCACGACCTATTCATTACGAGTGAATTGCTCTACCCCTGAGCCACTCCGGCAAGCCCTGAAATAGTAGCAAAGCTGAGAATTCTTGTCAATTACACTTTTATCCGTAAACTATTTTGAATCAAGAGATTACATGGCCTCATCTAATGACCTTCGTCATTTCTATAATTTACTACTCTAATAAGAAAACTTGTTCAGTAACCTACGTTACACGAGCGTCTTTATGTTATACTAAGGCGTGGAAAGGACTTTTTGTTCTTTTCTTACTTTTTGATGTATATAAGGAGGTAGACAATTGTACAAGATACTCTACAAACGACGCTTAAATGAGGAAAGTGTCGAAATGGATATTGAAGCCCCGCACATTGCAAACAAAGCGAAACCCGGTCAGTTCATTATGTTCAGAACCTATGAAAATAGTGAGCGTGTGCCGCTAACCGTTGCAGGTGTGAATAAAGAAACAGGTGGTGTAAAAATCATCTTCCAGCAGGTTGGCCGCTCTACAATGGAGCTCGGTGAATTAAATGAAGGTGACTATATCCAAGATTTTGTTGGCCCGTTAGGTAAACCATCAGAGCTTGAGCAATTCATAGGGAAAAAGATTGCTGTGGCCGGTGGTGGATTGGGTGCTGCCATTGCCTATCCGATTGCTAAATATGCCTATGCCTTGGGTATTGATGTCGATATGATTGCCGGTTTTAGAAACAAAGACATCATCATTTTAGAAGATGAAATGAAAGCGAACAGCACCAGATGTTTTATTACAACTGATGATGGATCGAACGGTACAAAAGGCTTTGTTTCCGATATCCTCGAAGAACAAATCAAAGCAGGCGCCAAATATGATCATGTTATCTGTATTGGCCCTATGATTATGATGAAAGTAACTTGCGCATTAACGAAGAAATATGATATCCCCACAACAGTATCGATGAATACCATCATGGTTGACGGCACAGGAATGTGCGGTTGCTGTCGTTTAACTGTGGATAATGAAACAAAATTTGCTTGTGTCGATGGTCCTGATTTTGATGGTCATTTAGTTGATTTTGATGAGGCTATGTCTCGTGGGCGTGTTTATCATGCGCAAGAGCAGCATGATAAAGAAGCACATATTTGTCGTTTAACAGGGGAGGTTAACTAATGAGTGAAGTAAGAAAACCGAATATGTCCTTAGAAAAGGTAAAGATTCCTGAACAAGATCCTCAGGTAAGAAATAAAAACTTCTCGGAAGTTGCTTTAGGCTACACAGATGAGATGGCTCTGGAAGAAGCAAAACGTTGCCTTAATTGTAAGCATAAACCCTGTGTTGCCGGTTGTCCGGTAAATGTTCGTATTCCGGAATTTATCCAAGAAATTGTTAACGGAAATCTGGAAAAAGCCTATGAGATATTAAGCTCGACAAATAGTCTGCCGGCCATTTGCGGACGTGTCTGCCCTCAAGAAGACCAATGTGAAAAGTACTGTATACGTGGGATTAAGGGTGAACCGGTTGCTATCGGACGCTTAGAGCGCTACGTTGCGGACAAATATCTAGAGAGTGAGCATCCGGAAGTTTGTCCTGCGGAAAAGAATGGGCATAAGGTTGCCATTGTTGGCGCAGGACCGGCCGGCTTGACTTGTGCCGGAGATTTAGCCAAGAAAGGTTATGACGTTACTGTCTATGAGTCTCTCCATGTAGCCGGCGGTGTTCTGATGTATGGTATCCCGGAATTCCGTTTGCCCAAAAAATTGGTCCAAAAAGAAATTGATTTGCTTATGCAGTGTGGTGTAAAGATTGAGACCAACATGGTTATCGGTCGGGTACACTCGATTGACGAATTATTGGAAGAACATGGTTTTGAAGCAGTATTCTTGGGTTCCGGTGCAGGCCTGCCCAAATTTATGAATATTCCCGGTGAAAACTTGAACGGGGTTTATTCTGCCAATGAATTTTTAACCAGAAACAATCTCATGAAAGCCTATGACTGGCCTAATTCCGCAACACCGATTAATGTTGGGAAGCGGGTTGCCGTCGTTGGTGGTGGTAACGTAGCCATGGACGCAGCGCGTACAGCAAAACGTTTAGGGGCTGATGAGGTATATATTGTTTACCGTCGTTCTGAAGAAGAACTTCCAGCCCGTGTAGAAGAAGTTCACCATGCCAAAGAAGAAGATATCATCTTCAAGTTACTTTGTAATCCCACGAAGATTTTAGGTGATGACAGCGGTTCTGTTCGCGGCATTGAAGTTATTGAAATGGAACTTGGAGAACCCGATGACTCAGGTAGAAGAAGACCTGTAGCTATTCCGAACTCCGAGCATGAGATTGAAGTTGAAACGGTCATTATGGCTATCGGTCAATCCCCGAACCCCTTACTGCGTCAAACCACACCGGACTTAAAGTGTGAAAGCTGGGGCGGTATTATTGTTGACGAGAATACCATGGCCAGCAGTAAAGAAGGCGTGTATGCGGGCGGAGACGCTGTTACCGGTGCAGCCACGGTTATCTTAGCCATGGGTGCAGGTAAGAAGGCTGCAGCAGCCATTGACGAGTATATTCAGAACCAGTAAAACAGTACTCGAATAGGTCATAATGAACAAATTAAATATTGCCATAACAGCAGATTTACACCTGGGTACTCCCTTTAGCTTTGCCGGAGCAAGTCAGGCTAAAGAGCTTGGCGAGTTTCAAATAAAAAGCCTGCTTGAGCTGTGTAGATATTGCAAAAATCATGACATAGAATTTTTGTTCATCGCCGGTGACCTTTTTGATCGAATCAATATAGAAGAAGCTCTGTTGCGAAAAGTGCAGCAGAGCTTCCTTTTATGCCCTAAAACAGAAGTTGTTATCGTACCGGGAAACCACGACCCATATTTTCCTGATTCTTATTGGGATGATGAGCGCTGGCCAAGTCATGTGCATATCGTGACCAACAAACACTATTTTAAAGAGTGGAAGCAGCAAAAACTGCGTGTCTATAGCGAACCCTTTACGACACAGAGTAGTGATACCAGCCTTGTTGATACACTTTCCCCGGAAATTGACAGCCGTTTTATTAATATCCTCTTAATGCATGGTGATTTGCTTCAGGCCGGGGACAGGAGCAGATACAATCCGATACCGAAGGAATGGCTTGCTACGTCAGAAATTGATTTGGCCGTTTTAGGCCATTGGCATACTGCTACGGAAGTCATTCAGCTAAATAAAAAGACCGCCTTTATCTACCCGGGTGTCCTTATGGGACGCGGCTTTGACGAGCTGGGTGATAAGGGCTTTTATGCCGGAACTATTATGAAAAGTTCCGAGCTATATGATAGCCGGCACTTGGCAAAAATACGCCTCAATTTTATTCCCTTGTCGCAGATTAAATTTTTCAAGCAGACCCTGAATTTGCGGATTGAAGAGGAAGAAAGCCTTGATGAAGCCTTTCAAGACTCACTGGTAAGAAGGATATTGCAGAAAGCACAAAATATTAGCGGAAACATAAAACGAGATGCTTTTTACTTTCAACTAACCGGCTACACAGCCTTTGCACCGGACAGGGAATATATTTCATTTGCCCTGAAAGATGCTTTTGCTCATTTTCAGCTAGATGATTTTACCAGGCGCTCCATTCATCTTGAACGCTATGTGAATGAAGGAAATCTACGTGCTCAGATTGCCAAGGATTGTTTACTTCTTAATGATTTTTTGTCGCAAGAGAAGCCTGTAAAAGATCAGGAGAATTTTTGGAAAAGGTATTTGCCAAAAGATTTTCTCGAGATCTCACCAGCCAAACGGAAAGATATTTTCGATAGGGCTGTTGAGAAATTGTTTAGTCTTATGGACCGGGGGGACGGATAGGTGAAAATTCATAAAATTGTGATAAGACGTTTTGCCGGAATAAAGGATCTTGAACTTTCCCTTACTGACAACTTCATCTTGCTTTTTGGTCAAAATGAAAGCGGGAAAAGTACCATTCTTGCTTTTATACGCGCTATGTTCTATGGTCTCGGCCGACAAAATAAAAATCCTGAAAAAAATGCAAGGCTTCGTTTTACCCCCTGGAATAGCAGCGAGCTCATGCAGGGAAGTATCCGTTTTTCTTTACAGGATGAAGAATTTAGCCTGGAAAGAAGCTTTGGAAAAACAAAAGCAGATGACCGGGTCCGCTTATGGAATCATAGCAGCTATCAAGATGTTTTACTTAAAAATCCTGATGCGCCGGGCGAAGAACTATTTTCTTTGACCGAAAGGGAGTTTTTAGTTTCTTCCCTTGTGGCCAGTCCGCGAACCAGGCTTAATCAGCAAAATTTAGAGGAAAAGATTGTTCATATTAGTGACAGTGGAGATGAACATTTTTCTATAGAAGATCTGAACTATGCCTTGGAGAGGGAAGAAAAAGAACTAGCTGCAGGTCCAAAGGGCGGGGCTCTCGCTGAGGCTTTGAAAAGAGAAGAAGAATGCGAAGGGCGGCTTTCCCGAGCCTTGCAGCGAGATAGGACAAAGTTAGAAATCGAGTCCAGAATCAATATTTTAGAAAACCATCTGGAGGAAGTAGAGAAAAAACTTAGTTACATTGACTTATTAGAGGAAAGTGATTATTGGCATGGGGTCCTTACTCGATGGAATGCCTATATCAAAAAGCGAGACTCTTTTTTTCAGTCGCATGAGGAGGAAAGCGGCCACAGCAATAAACTAAAACAAGTTCCCGTCGTTGAATTAAACGCGCTTTCAGACAAGAGTGCGGGAATTAAACAAATGAAGAAACTGCTGGAAAAGCAAGAGGCAAATTTACAAGTTAATCTTGAAAAAGAGCGGCAACTCAGCTTGGACTTGCATAAGAAGAGACAAGCCCTGGTAAAAATAAGCTCCGAGCAAAAAAAATTTTTAGCCGGACCTGCTGATCCACGTCATGAACAGCCTGAAGAAAAAGGCTCTGCCTATTTATCTCTCTTCCCCTTGGGCCTGAGCCTCTTGGCTACGCTTTTCCTATTATTCTTCATGTTTACGGGAAAAATTTCGCAACATGTCCTCCTATATTTTCTGGCCTTGCTCTTACCCCTCGGAGGTTTTTTACTTTATAAAAAACTTTCCTCTAAGGCAGAAGAAGAGAGGAAAAAGAGATTTTCCAGGCGGATGAAAATGCGCCAACATCTTGCTCAACTTGATGAGGATAAGAAAAAATGTCGTTGGCATATTGATATGCTCCAAACGAATATTGCAGAGCTTGTTGAGGATACCCGAAGGCAGAAGTCTGCTTTCCAGAGTTTGGAGAAGGAATATATGCAAGCTCAAAAAAGTCTTGCCAGGCAGCTAAGGCCGTGGTACCAAAAACTTCCGGACAATATAGAGCCTAGTGATTTGGTTGATGACTTGCGTGATTTTTCTTTGGAAGCCAAGAAAAGGGATTTTTGGTTCCAAAAATATCTAAGCCCTCAAGAAAATGATGAAATCAGTAATCTGGAAATTGAAAGTATGAAGGCAAAAGATAGGCTTGCGGATCTTGCTGAGAAAATGAATCGTTTCCCCGAAGAATATGCAAAAATAAAAGAAAAAGACCTGCTTCGCAAGCGGCAAATTGACCTGCATAAAGAACTGGCTATTGAACAGGTTGAACTAAAAATTTTACATCAAAATACGGATGATACCGCCTGCTTGGAAAAAGAGTGGCAGGCCAGCAAGAAGGCATGCGAAGCACTTGAGGAAGAGATTTTGTCCAACAAACTCGCCCAAGCTCTTTTAGCCATATCGAGTGAAAGTTATAAGGTAAAATCGAGGCCGGAATTGCATACAAGGGCAAATAATTGGCTAGCCATTCTCAGTGCCGGAAAATATGAAAAAATGCAGATTTCTACTGACTGGACTATTCGGCTTGCTAACCACGAAGAAGAGGTATATCACCACGATTCATTTTATAGCAGTGGAACACGAGATCTAATCTTTCTTTCCTTGCGATTGGCTATCGGGGATATGTTAAATAGGAATGAACAAGGATTAATTCCGCTTTTACTGGATGATAGTTTTGTTTTCTTAGATGCAGAGCATGTAAAGATAGCCATTGATGCTTTAGTCAGTTATTCCAAGGAGTCCGGACGTCAAATTTTGCTGTGCAGCAGCGATGATGCAATAAAAAATTATGTAAAGGCTCTTCCGGTACAAGTATTAGAGCTTAGCTCTTAGTACTGTAATATAGCCGGGCAAGCTGCTACAATTGAGTCATATTTAGGCAGCAACTCACAGAGTGACTGGCTGAGTGCCGGCAAGAGGATAAGTTGAGCGTTATTAGGAGAAAATGATGGAATTAGTAAGACGTTTAGCCAGGTTAGTTAGGAACTCAACAAGTACAGTTTTTTTTGGTGGAGCAGGCGTTTCAACCGCTAGCGGTATTCCCGACTTTAGAAGCACAAAGGGAATCTATACGAATAATATTAGTGTAGAACGGGTCTTGACACCCGGTTTTTTGCAGACCCAGCCTAAAAAGTTCTTTGAGTTTAATCGGAAATACTTTTCTACAAAGGGAATTAAACCTAATGCCTGTCATCGGGTATTAGCTCTTATGGAGAGCGAAGGTTTACTTGATATGGTCATCACACAAAATATTGATAACTTACACTATGAGGCCGGTTCGGAGCATGTTGTTGAACTACATGGAAATAGTACAAGATACTATTGTATGACCTGTAAAGCGACATATACTGAAGAAGATATAGACCAAATGGATGAAATACCAAGATGTAGTCTCTGTGGCGGCGTTGTCAGACCGGATGTTGTCCTTTATGAAGAAGGGGTAGACCCAAGAGTTATAGAACAGGCTATAGAAGGGATTAAATACTCCGACCTCTTGATTATAGGCGGAACATCTCTCATGGTCTATCCGGCTGCAGGATTGATTGACTATCAAAAACATGCCGGTAAGAAAGTACTTATCAATTTAGAAGAAACCTTCAAAGATGACAAGGTCGATTTTGTCATTCGTGAACCTATTGCTGATGTTTTCTTAAAACTTGCGGCCTATCTGGAACTGCAACTTGAGGAATAAGATAATCAGGTCGGATACTTACTTGTAAGAGAAGAGAAAGCTTAAGGGTTAAGAAAAGCGAAAAACGGAACGGAAGGATGCTTACCTTTCGTTCCGTTTCTGTTATTGGGCCTAAAAGCCTTGTAGCGTGTTGATGCTATAGGCTCTTTACAGGGAGTATTTTTCTTTCATTTTAGCAAAACATTCCAGTGTATAATCTAAATCTTCTTTGCTATGGGCAGCGGAAATTTGAACGCGGATACGGTCTTTTTCCTTAGGTACAACAGGAAATTTAAAGGCTACACAATAAACGCCGAGAGCGAGCATTTCATCAGCGATTTTAATGGCCTTCACAGGGTCATAGACCATGACAGGCACGATGGGGTGTGTCCCTTCAATTACGGTTAAGCCGATTTTTTCTACACCTTGCCTAAAATACACGGTGTTTTCTTTTAACTTAGCCAAACGCTCAGGTTCTTCTTGAAGTATTTTTAATGTTTCAAGGCTTGCTGCTGCCATGGCCGGTGCCAGGGTATTGGAGAAAAGATAAGGCCGGCTTTTTTCGCGTAAATAAGCAACCACTTCTTTTTTGGCTAGAGTGAAACCGCCGGATGCCCCACCAAGTGCTTTGCCCAGGGTAGAAGTTAAAATGTCAATACGCCCTTCAACTCCGCAAAACTCAGGGGTGCCTCGTCCATGTTCGCCAATAAAGCCGGAGGCGTGACTATCATCGACCATGAGCAGGGCGTCATATTTTTCTGCAAGATCACAAATGCCTTTTAAATTGGCAATAATGCCGTCCATAGAAAAAACGCCATCTGTTGCAATTAATTTGCTGCGCGCACCGGCTTCATCCGCTTCTTTTAAGCAGCGTTCCAAATCTTCAAGGTTATTATTCTTGTAGATATATTTCTTTGCTCGTGAGAGCCGTACACCATCGATGATAGAGGCATGATTCAGCTCATCGCTGATGATGGCATCTTCAGGTCCTGTAATGGTTTGGAATAAACCTCCATTGGCATCATAGCAAGAGGAGTAAAGGATGGCATCTTCAAAACCGAAGAAATTAGCTAATCCGGCTTCCAAATCTTTGTGTATTTGCTGAGTTCCACAAATAAAGCGAACAGAAGCAAGTCCATATCCCCAGTGATCATAGCTTTCTTTTGCTGCTCGAATGATACGTGGGTTGTTGGCAAGTCCCAAATAGTTATTCGCACACATGTTGATAACATTTTCCATTTTAGTTGTGTTGATGCGATTTTGCTGTGGAACAGTGATTACGCGCTCTTCGGCAACGGTGCCGGCATCGATTAGTGCTTGTAATTCGTCTTTAATAACTTTAAAACCGGTTTTCATAGAGAATCCTTTCTTTCCAGTAGACTTTGATTTTTTATTTCAAGTCTAGTTATAATCTTAGAATATAGAATATAATAAGTTTAGGCAAATGATTAAGATAATTTTGTTATATACCATAACTTTATTATTGCTCAGTGCATGTATTTCAACTTGAACTAGTTCTTTGGGTCGTGTAGTATTACGTTTACAGCTTGTTGCAGGAGGATATAATACGTTGAATGATGACATATGGTTGCGACTTTTTTTAGCTGTGCAAACCTATGATATTGAAGGCCCTTTTGGTTTTCATTTACTTCTTGTTTTAATTCTAATTTTGGTCAATGGCTTTTTTGCCGCTTCCGAAATGGCTGTTGTTACCTTGAAAGCGAATGCTGTCCGCTTGAAGGCAGAAGAAGGTAATTCTAAAGCTAAGATTTTAATAAAATTTATTGAAAACCAGGGACATTTTTTGGCAACAATTCAAATTGGGGTAACCTTGGCGGGCTTCCTTTCAGCGGCATTTGGTGCAGAAAATCTTGCCCCGCGATTAAGCCGGCTTATAGATCCCGACATGCAATATCCATGGCTCAATACAGTTGCAACGGTGATTGTTACGATTATTATTTCTTTTTTCTCGCTTGTTTTTGGCGAGCTTGTCCCCAAGCGTATTGGAATGGCTTATCCGGAAAGATTTTCCATGGCTTTTGCTAAAGTTTTGAATTTCTTTGACATCATTTTTACTCCCTTGACGCGAATTTTAAATTCTACGGTTAATTCTATTTCCAGCTTACTTGGCCTGGACAAGAAGAGCAGTGAATCTGCTGTAATAGAAGAAGAGATTCGCTTACTGACGGAAGCAGGACAAGCAGCAGGGGCAATTCTGTCTGAAGAAGCAGCCATGATCAGGAATGTTTTTGCTTTTGATGATAAGTCTGTTGGTGAGATCATGACACCGAGGACAGCTGTTTTGGCACTTGATGTGAACAGCTCTTGGCAAGAAATTTATGAGCAAATTTCCACATCGCGTTTTAGCAGAATTCCGGTTTATGAAGACGAAATTGATAATATTATCGGCATAGTTCATGTCAAAGATTTTGTCCGTGAATGGCCACTTGATTTTGAAAATTTCAATTTGACAAAAATTATCCGCCCGGCCCATTTTGTTCCTAAAAGCAAACAAGTCAATGTTATGCTTAGCGAAATGCGAACCAAGCACATCTCTATTGCAGTAGTTATTGATGAATATGGTGGGATGGACGGCATTATTACCTTGGAAGATGTCATTGAAGAACTAGTTGGCGAAATTGAGGATGAGTATGATGAAAAATATGTTCCCGTTGAACAAATTAGCACGAACACCTTTATCGTTGATGCCTTGTTGAGCCCTGAAGAGGCTATACAGTACATACCTGAACTTGACCAATTGACCGACCTTTTAGAAGATGATTCATATGACACGATGGCCGGTTTTGTCTTAAGTTATTTAAAGAAAATTCCGGAGGCTGATGAAAAGCCAAGCGTGAATATCGGGCCCTTTCAGTTTACGGTTTCCGAGATGGATGATCGTCGGATTTCGAAATTACTACTGACTATTTTTGAGGAAGAGGAGGAGGATGGTTTTAAAGGTGAGAGTGAATTTAGTAAACATAAGTAATAAGAATATTTATGTGCGTTTACTACTAGTCAGTGTAGCACTATCTTGTATTTTGCTTCCAGGCTGCTCTTACCAAGGGAAAACGACAGCTCCTGTTATAGGCAAGGAAGCTTTGGAGAGTGTAACAAAAGAAAAGTCCCCATCCTCGAAAATCGATGAAAAGGAAATAGCAAAAGCAGAGCGCTTTGAGGCAGAAATTTTTGCCGGATTTGATACGGTAACGCGTATTGTTGCCTATGAGGAAAAGCAAGCAAGCTTTGATGAAACGCTTGCTTTTATCTCTGAGCGATTAGAGTATTACCATAAACTATTTACTTCCTTTGAGGAATTTCCCGACCTGACGAATGTTTCTACACTTAACCGCCTAGCTTCCGGCAAGCCAATTAAAGTAGAGCCTGATTTGTTTAATCTGCTGCTTCTCAGCGTGCAGATGTCAGAAGATAGCGGAGGGGCATTCAATCCTGTATTTGGTTCTGTTACTTCGCTTTGGAAAGAAGCAACAGCCTACTCTCTGGAATATCCCGAAAAGGCATTCCTTCCGGAGAAAGAAAAACTGCTGCAGGCTCAGACACATACGCAACTTTCAAATTTAATCCTGGATCAAGAAAATCAAACGGTTTACTTTTTAGACCCTGAGATGAAACTTGACCTTGGGGCCATTGCGAAAGGCTATGCTTTGGAGTGCCTGATAGAAGAGATGAAGTTACGGGGAGTTGACCATTACTTGATTAGCATAGGGGGCAATGTCAAGGCTTTGGGGCCGAAAGAGGATGGAAAGGCTTGGGTAGTTGGTATACAAGATCCTTTTTCTACAAGCGGAATCTATGCTATCCAAGATGTTGTAGACCTTTCCTTGGTGACCAGCGGGGTCTATGAGCGCTTTTATCAATATGGAGAAGAGAGATTTCATCATATTATTGATCCGGCAACACTCTACCCGTCTGAATATTATGTTTCCGTAAGCATAGTGCACGAGGATTCGGGTATTGCTGATGCCCTATCAACAGCTTTGTTTAATTTGCCCTTAGAGGAAGGCAGGAAACTAGCAGAAAAATACTCGGCAAAAGTCCTATGGGTTTTTGAAGATAAGTCTTATGAGGAGTATAATTTTACCGATACCGGTAAGGTTGTTAAATAGAAAATAGAATAAGCTCTATTAGGCTATATTTGGTAGATGACAAAATAATTTTGGAGGAAATATGGAAAAAGAAACAGCAAAGGCGGACCTTGATAGGAGCAATCAAACCCCAATCTATCAGCAGGATCTGGAAGATATTTTAAAAAGACTGGTAGTGGATGGGAAACAGGGATTAGCCGGTCCTGAGGCTCAAAGAAGGCTGGAAAAATATGGGCCGAATAAGCTCGCAGAAGAAAAAGCAACCCCTATGTGGCAAAAGTTTTTAAACCAGTTTAAAGACTTTATGATTATAATTTTAATTATTGCTGCAATTATTTCCGGCATTATGGGTGATGTGACCGGTGCTCTTGTTATTTTAGCGGTTGTTGTCGTCAATGCTGTTCTGGGTGTTGTCCAAGAGGGTAAGGCGGAGAAGGCCATTGAAGCTTTGCAAAAAATTGCTGCCCCGGAAGCTCGTGTGCTTAGAGATGGCCAACAAGGGATGTTGCCAACCGAACAATTAGTTGTTGGCGATATTTTAATCCTTGAAGCAGGCGATGTTGTGCCTGCTGATGCGCGCTTGCTCAGTTCAAGCAACTTAAAAGTCGAAGAAGCCTCCTTAACCGGTGAATCCGTTCCCGTGGAGAAAAGCGCTTCCTTTGCGACAAGTCAAGAAGTCGGCATTGGCGACCGGAAAAATATGGTTTTTTCCAGTACCTCTGTTACCTATGGCAATGCTCTTGCTGTTGTCGTGGCTACGGGCGAGGATACGGAAGTAGGCTCTATTGCCAAGAGCCTGCAAGGTATTGAGCAAGAAGAAACCCCCCTGCAGGTTAGTTTGAATCACTTGGGGAAAGTCTTAGGTGTCCTCGTCATTATTATTTGCCTTATTGTTTTTGCTGTCGGTATCATTCAGGGCGGAAATCCCATGAATCTCTTTATGACTGCTGTGAGTCTTGCTGTAGCAGCAATTCCTGAGGGACTGCCTGCCGTTGTAACTATTGTTTTAGCCCTGGGCATGAATAGGATGGCGGAACAAAACGCTATTGTAAAAAAACTTTTGGCGGTCGAAACCCTAGGTAGCATTGACACCATTTGCAGTGATAAAACAGGCACTCTAACTCAAAATGAGATGACGGTTGAAGTCATCTATGCCGGCCATAGCGAGTACGCTGTCTCCGGCAGCGGATATGAGCCTAGGGGGGAGATCTCCTTGGCAAGTGGGGAAGAAGATCAAGCAAGTCTTGAGCGTCTACTAGAAATAGCCGTTCTCTGCAATGATGCTGAACTAAAGGAAAATGACGGCCT
>JAMNZB010000069.1 GCA_023622515.1 Bacillota bacterium
CTCTTTTGATATTGAGAGAGGTGAAATATTTGCTTTCTTAGGGCCGAACGGAGCCGGAAAAACTTCAACCATTAACATGATGATTGGCCTATCTCGTCCGGATGCCGGCGAAATTAGAGTCGCCGGCATAGATATAATAAAACAAACAAAAAAGGCCCAGGCGATTATGGGGATCGTCCCGGATGAAAGCAACCTTTACAATGAAATGGACGGCTTTGATAACCTCTGTTTTTGCGCCGCCCTATACGGGATGGGCAAGGAGGAGAGGGAAAGAAGAGCCCAGCGGCTGTTACAACAATTCCGCCTGGATGATGTGGGCAAACGACCCTTCAAGGCCTATTCTAAAGGAATGCGCCGCAGATTGACTATTGCGGCAGCGCTGATTCATTCCCCGCAAGTTTTATTTTTGGATGAACCGACAACGGGGATTGACGTGGAAAGTTCCAGACAAATCCGCGAAATGATTCTGGAGCTGAGGCAAGAGGGCACCACAATCTTCCTCACGACCCACTATATTGAGGAAGCCGAGCGCCTCTGCGACCGCGTCGCTTTTATAGCAGAGGGGCAAATTGTTGCCTCAGGCGGTGTTAGCGAATTATTGGAAAGGGCTATCCGGGGACATAGAATCCGCTTTGTTACAGATAAAAACACGGAAAAGCTGGCCCCTGAGCTAGAAGCTCGCTTTAAGGAGAGCAAGATTAGCTTCCAAGCTGACCATTCCCTGCTAATGGAATCCCAAACACGTATTCCCCTCCTCCCGGTCATGGAGTTTTTTCACGACAGGGGAGTTGATGTGTATGAAGCCAGGGAATTACGCCCCTCTCTGGAAGATGTGTTCGTCAAGTTAACCGGCATTGAATCATCTGTTCTAAAGAAAGATAAGGAAAAAGGAGGCGGCCGATGAAAAGCTGGATTGCCTTTTGGAATATTTTAAAAAAGGATATAAAGACCTATTATTTAAAGCCACCCAACATCAGCTGGGGCATCATCTTCCCACTTTCGTGGACACTTATGCAGCTTATCCGCTCTCCCGGCAGAAACATCTTAGACTTGCTACCCGGCCTGATTTCTATGAGTGTTTTATTTGGGACAACCTCCATGCTTGCCGTCACGATTACCTTTGAGCGGAGCGGCAGATCCTTCGAACGCCTCCTACTGGCCCCCATAAGTCTAAGCACAATGGTTCTGGCAAAAATGGCCGGAACAGTCCTTTTCGGTATTTTTAATGCCTTTGTTCCAATCTTTTTTGCAAGTTTTTTTATCAATCTTCAGGCTATTAACTGGGGCCTGACCTTGCTTACCGTTTTAATGATTGCCATAAGTTCATCCCTCATGGGGCTTTTGATTGCCGTATCAGCCGAGCAGGTTTTTGAAGCCCAGACTTTTTCAAACTTTTTCCGCTTTCCCATGCTCTTCCTTTGCGGGCTCTTCATACCCATTTCAAAATTACCGGTATTTTTGCGCCCTCTTTCTTACTGCCTGCCACTCACCTACGGAACCGATATCCTCAATGGCTTAATTACCGGCACAAATACCCTTCCCCCTCTATTCTGTTTGGGAATGCTGCTAATATTTATAGCAGGCCTGTTTCTGATTTGTCGGCACAATATTAATCGCAAGTGGATTCTATAAAGATAGATCTCCTTGATAAAATCCTTTTGCTTGCAATAGGCCGGCCGCTATTGAAAATTGCCCCGACTATCCTTATATTGACAGCAAACCTTGTCTAGAATGTATAATAAAAAATTTGCTTTTTATGAAATCTTTTTGAAGGAGGCAGAAGGTTATGAGTCGTGCGGAAAATGTGGAACTGGCAGTACTATGTTTGCTTTATGACAAGAAAAGATTCCTCCTCCAGGACCGGCTGGCTGACGATTGGCAGGGCTATGTCTTGCCCGGCGGTCATGTTGAGCGGGGAGAGTCCATTGTCGATGCGGTCATTCGGGAAATAAAGGAGGAGACGGGACTTCGCATCGCCAATCCCAAATTATGCGGAATCAAACAGTTTCCCCTAAAAGATGCTGACTACACAAATGGCCGCTATCTGGTTTTTCTCTTTAAGACAAACGAATTTACAGGAGACCTGGTCTCTTCTGAAGAGGGGCAGATGCATTGGGTTGCCAGAGAAGATTTGTACAAGGTTGACCTTGTTGAGGACTTTTATGATTTGCTTGATGTCATGACTAGTGAAAAGCTTACCGAGTTCCAATATCTTGTAGAAGAGGGAAAGTGGACCGTCATAAAAAAATAATTATCGGAAACACTCCAGTTCAAGTCAAAAAGAAAAAAGAAATGTAATTTTAAAAAGGGCTTGACCTTAAAGTGCACTATAAGGATATAGTCTGGCCAGGAGGTGAAGATATGATAAAAATCAAAGAATTTGCCAAGCTCTGTCAATGCTCAACCCAAACTTTGCGCTATTATGACCAGGTCAAGCTACTGTCACCTATCCATGTAGATAGGGAGAATAATTATCGCTACTATACGAAGAATCAACTGTTCGATTACATAAAAATTAAAAATCTTCAATTGGCTGATTTCAGTATCAGCGAAATCAAAAGCCTGTTAAAGTCATCTGATGAAGAGATTTACCTGGCTTTTGATCAAAAGATTAGTAATTTGGAGGAGCGACTGGCAAAGACTCTGAAAATTAAAGAAACTTATCATATCGAGAATAATATTATGGAAAAGTTACTTCAGCTCATTAAAGAGAATGTCAAAAATGCCTTTGACCCCGAGCTCGTTAAGCAAGAGTATAAAATCAGCGATAGCGAAGTTAGCACTTATGTGGAAGAGTGGGAGGAAATGTTTACAAACGCCCTCTTAAGTGATGAGAACATGGTAAAATTCACGGAAGCCGGCCTAATTGAGAGTGGCTTAACAGAAGAGCAAATGATCCAGGCTTTGGGTAAATTCAAAAGCTTGGAGGGGATGTGGAACAGTGGCTTTGACCCCGACCCTTATCCGGTTTTACGGGAATTTCATGCTTGGGCTTACCTGCACGAAATCATGACCGATTTATGCCAAGTTGAAGACGGGGCGAACATCATCTATTACCTGAACGTTACTCCGGACAAATTAGACTTGGCCTTTACTTTACCGACCATACTCCTGCAAACAGTATTAAGAAAAAACCCCGGCAAATCACTACAGCTGGAATGTCAGGTAGGAACCAGCTCAGATAAGGTAAATCACGTCTACATATTAGATAAACTAAGTAAGGGTCTAACCCCAGGCAACTAAGTAAGGACTAGATTCCAGGATAAGTTACTAAACAAAAATGCTTCAGCGCCTGATTGGCGGGCAAAATAGGTTAAGGGACAAAATAGCTTATTTATTTTGTCCCTTTTTTTGCTTTGAATATCTAAGAAAAGTTTAGGCTTGGGCAGCCAGGGCCTTCTTCTCTTCAAACTCGGCCCGGCAAGCTTGCATGACTTCCGGCTCGTGCAGGAGTTTAGCAGCGACCAGGGCCAGTGCTGTTGCGCCATCCTCTAAGGCCTTATGGCCGGCCGGGGAAACTGTCGCCTCTGCCATTTCTTTGCTGTGCCCGACTACCTCCTCGCCGGCAATTTTGATGTAGGCTTGGATAGTGGGGCAAACATAGGATACTGCACCAACATCCGTAGAGCCGCGCGGTACAAAATCCAAGGCTTCTACCTCGGTCAGGCCTAGTTCTGCATATTCAGCAGCCAAGAGCTCAGCGAGTTTTTCGTTTAGCAAGGTCTCCCCGTAGGGGCATTCGTAAACGGTCTCTTTCACCCTGCAGCCACAAGCCTCAGCAGCCGCTTCTGCCCGTTTTGCGGCATCAGCCGTCATGGCTAAAGCGGTGGCCATTTTCGGGGCCCGGAAATAATAGTCTAGCGAAGCGTAGGCCGGTATGACATTAGCCGCAGTCCCCCCTTGGGAAATTACACCATGGATGTAACAATCCCTTTTTAGAAACTGGCGTTGAAAGTTTATTGAAGTAAAGGCTAAAACTGCGGCATCCAGTGCAGAGGCCCCTTCATAGGCCTTGCAGCCATGGGCATTCTTTCCATAGAATTCGAAACGAACCGGATTTAAGGCCAGGGATGCACTGCCCAGTCCATTTTTGTTACCGGCGTGAATCATCAGGGCAGCATCAACCTTATCAAAGATACCGGCCTCTGTCATTTTGATTTTCCCACCGAAGTTTTCCTCGGCCGGAGTTCCAACCACCAGCACCTGACCACCCAGGGCATCTACAACAGCTTGCATGGCCTTGGCCGCCAGCATACTAATACCACCAAATAAATTATGACCGCAGCCATGACCAACTTCCGGCAAGGCGTCATATTCTGCCGGGAAGGCAATCACAGGACCGCTGTTCGGATCGCCATAGGCAGCCAGATAAGCGGTCGGCATGACCAGATGGCGGGCGACCTCAAAACCATTTTCCTCTAACCAGGCGGTCATGATTTCATGGGCATAATGCTCCTCACCGCCGATTTCCGGCTTGTCGTAAAGGGCTTGTACAATGGCCTGAACTCCGGCGGCATTCTCTTGCACTGTTTTTTTAATCAGCTCGCGGCTTTCTGCTTGCGTTTGCGTCATTTGTCTTAATCCCTTCCACTTTATTCATCTTACACTATACTTGTATTTTTTACTCCAGAGCCTTGTCACGTAAGGCTTTCGCTTCCTCAACCCACTCATCAAGCAAGCCGGCCTCTCTGGCTTCCTCAATGACCTCATTGCAGACTTCTATTAACGAGGCATATTCTTCACCCAAAGGAAAACCGATGACATTCGTCGAATACATGCCCTCAGGGTCCAGATTAAAGCCGTCTTTGGGTAGAATCACCAGATTATTAAATGTATCAAGCAGCGGGGTTGCCGATTCCGTGGAAACAATTACGGCATCCAGGTCACCGGCGTTCAAGGCTAAAGCTAAAGCATCTATTGTACCAAGTTGTTTAATGTTCTTTTCCGGCGTCAACTTGGCTGCCATCTCGTATTGGATTGATCCGGCCTGGGCACCAAGAATAAGCTCTGCCGCTTTGAAGGTTTCAAGATCGGGATATTCCTCCGCTTTAGCCTTGGTCGTGAGAATTCCCTGATAGCCTTCCGAGGTCGATCTCTGATAACCGACAGAGAATTGCATGGTCTGTTTACGGGCTTCTGTAGCAGCAAAACCGGATATGCCCAAATCCACCTGCCCGGCTTGAATGTTGGCCAACACACCACTAAAATCTGTTGCCTTAATTTCTAACTTAACACCAATCTTGTCGGCAATCGCCTGACCGAGTGAGATATCACTACCGACGATTTGCTTCTTATTGTTCTCATCCAGAATATAGAATTCATTGGGCGGGAAGTCCGGCGAGGTACCGAGGAAGATGGTCCCCCTCTCCTTAATTTCTGCCAATTTATCTTTGATTTCCGTCGTTTCAGTCTCTTCTTCCTCAGACTCTTCGCTAAGGCTTTCTTTGTCTGCCGAGCTTGCGCTTTCCATTTCTGCTACGGTTTCTTTATCCGCCGCGCTTGCTTTTTCACTTCCTGCCGTGGTTGAACCGCTGCTGCCCTTTTTATCATCTTTGCCACAGGCAACCAGTAGCAGGCTTAGGGTCAAGATCAGACTGACCAGACCAAGTATTTGTTTAAGCTGTTTTTTCATATTTTCTCCTTCTCCACACCGGTTGATTCCAGAAACTGTTTTACGCTTCTTTTCACCAGCGATTTTAACCTTTACATTATTTTGCTAAGGAAGGTTTTCGCCCTTTCACTTTGCGTGTTATTAAAGAACTCCCGGGGCGGTGCGTCTTCCAAAATTCGCCCCTCATCAAGGAAGATGATTCTCGTCCCTATTTCTCTGGCAAAGCCCATCTCATGGGTTACTAAGACTGTCGTAAGACCGCTCTTAGCCAAATCAGCTATAACCATTAAAACTTCTTTAATCATCTCCGGGTCAAGAGCAGAGGTCGGCTCATCAAAGAGCATCACTTCCGGGCCCATAGCCAGGGCTCTGGCAATAGCTACCCGCTGTTTTTGCCCTCCGGACAGTTTCTCCGGGTAAGCGTGGACCTTATCAGACAAACCCACTCTTTCCAGAAGCTTGACGGCTTCCGCTTCCGCTTCTTCTGCTGACATGCCCAGAGCCAGCCGAGGGGCCAGCGTGATATTCTCCAGAACGGAGAGGTGGGGAAAGAGGTTAAACTGTTGGAAAACCATGCCAATCTTTTCCCTGACGGCATTCAGGTCAGCTTCTTTCTGCTTTTTGGCATTAACCTCTGTTTCATGGAAGTAGACGGCACCCGAGTCCGGTACTTCCAGTGAATTCAGGCAGCGTAGCAAAGTGGACTTACCCGACCCCGACGGTCCAATAATGACGACGACTTCGCCGGCCTTGATTTCTAAATTAATCTCTTTCAAGACCTGTAAATTGCCCAATTTCTTAGATACATTAACGGCTCTTAAGATCGACATTTAACTTCCTTTCTAGCTGACGCTGTAAGAAGGTCAGCACCGAGGTCAATATTAGGTAAATCAGGGAGACAATCAGCAATGGCTCAAATATCTTGTAAGTCCCCGCCTTAACGATATTCGTGGTGTACATTACATCAAAGATACCAACGGTTGAAACAATAGAACTCTCTTTAATCATTTGAATGAATTCGTTACCCAGGCCCGGCAGAATAATTCTTATTGCTTGAGGAATGACCACATGCTGCATGGTCTGCCTGCTGGACAGGCCCAGGGAGCGAGCTGCCTCTGTCTGCCCTTTGTCTACAGCATCCAAACCGCCACGTAGAATTTCTGCCACATAGGCACCGGAGTTAATACCCAGAGCAACTACCGCAGTGCTGAATTCACGCGTTCCGAAAACCGCACTGGGTATGGGGATAGCCGGGATAACAATCCCTATTAACGGCAGGCCATAGAGCCAGAGATAAAGTTGCACCAGCAAGGGTGTCCCTCTAATAAAGAGGACATAGAACTTGGCCAGGGCAGAAACCGCCGTCAAGCGAGAGCGGCGCATAACGGTAATAAAGAGGCCCAAGACTGAACCTATCGCTACAGTCACCAAAGACAAGACAATGGTCACACCCACACCTTCCAGGAAGGTAGGAATCCACCGCACCATCTGCGAAAAATCGATTGTCATCGAGGCCAACATTTGCATAAACATCAACTATTTCTTCTCCCCATCATATATTTTATATATTTAATTTTTACTCAGACATTAAATAACAAGCGATAATCAAGGCACTTAACTTAATTAACCCCTGTGCAAGAAGGCAAACTCCCTTTTAACGCCTTCTATTTTAATTCAATATATTGAATAATTATATAGGGCTGCGCCCTGCTGTCAAGCTTATTTTTGCACAAGTTTCAGCGGGGAAATGCTTGCTTTTATTACTATTTACACAAGGAAAGTCTTTGCTATAAGCTAAGAAGCGGCCGAAGAGGCGCATTGGGATAAAAAACAATAAAAATTTGTATTATACAGATACCGGTGAATTTATTATTTTGTAAGAGCAGGCAAATAAATCTATAATACGCTTGAAAGCAGACTTGGCGGCATACTTCGCAAAATCTAAGTCTAAGAAAAAGGTGACCATATGAATATCTTCAACGGGAGACAAGGCAAAGCAGACTTTGCAAAAATCATTGACATGGCGGTAAGGGAAGGCTTTTCTGCTGCAGCCATTATCAAGAGCAACCAAATTATTTTTGATCCCTCTTTCCGCCCCTATTGCGAGGAAAACCTCTGTGGTCACTATGAGGCTAACTATTCTTGCCCGCCTCTCTGCGGCACGCCTGAAGAAATGAAGCAAAAGATCCTCAACTATGAAAAGGCCTTAGTCCTGCAAACGCTTTGGCCTATTCCGGATTTCCGAGACAACAACTTGATAAAATCCGCTAAGCAAAGTCATGTAGCCTATTCTTTCAAGTTAATCGAGAAACTTGAAGAAGAAGGCTTCTCCGGGCTCCTGGTTGCCGCCTCCGGCTGCTCCTTATGTACTCCCTGTGCCATAAAGCAGGGCAAAGCTTGTCGCTTTCCGCAAAAACAATATTCCTGCATGTCCGCCTACTGCATTTATGTGAAAGATTTAGCTGAAAAATGCGGTATGGTTTACGATTACAAGAAGGGACTTTTGCCCTTATTCGGTTTGTATGCCTTTCATGAAGTTCGAGGACGAAATAATCTGAAAAAAAGGAGAGGGATTGAGTAATGAAAATCTACGTTAACGGCAAAATGGTTAAAGACAAGCCGGAACCCGACAAAGACAACAGCAAAGAGATTGGGAAAACTTTATATGTCAGCAAAAGCGAAAGTAGAGAGAAAGCTTTAAGGAAGTTTGGTCTTCATGCCGGAGCAAAAATCAAGGATGTAAATTCCTGTTTTGAAAGCCACAAGGATTTTGACTACCTTTATCTCCAAATCCCTAGCGAAGATTTTAGGAATTTAAGCTCGGAACAAGTTGAAATCTATCTTACAGACAAGATAATACTCTTGTTTCACCAGGAAAAGTCCCCTCTTGTGGAAGCATGGCTTAAAAGCTTACTGGTGGCTGACGACAATATAGCTTGTTTTGTAGAAGTCATCATCAACCTCCTGGCCTTAATTAATAGCCGCCACCTGTCTTTACTGAATGCCATCGAAGACAAAATCACCGGTTTGGAAGATGCCTTAACAAAAGAAGAAGAGATGGATTATGTTGGGGAAATCAGCAACTTGCGAAAACAGCTCTTGGGCTTACGGCGTTATTATGAAAGCATGTTAGCCCTCATGGAAGATTTGGAAGAAAATCGCAATGGTTTACTCAGCGAAGATAGTCTCCGCCTGCTCCACTTCCAAATTCAAAAGCTGGAGCGCTCCTACCGCAACAGCTTAAATCTCCGGGACTATCTAACTCAAGTTAGAGAGTCCTATCAGGCCCTTTTAGACATCGAAGCAAACAAGGTAATGAAACTATTTACAGTGATTACCTCCATCTTCTTGCCCCTGACTCTCTTGGTCGGTTGGTATGGAATGAATATATACATGCCGGAGACGGCTTTCCGCTACACCTACCCTCTTGTCATCCTTGCTTCGCTTTTCATTGTGGTGGCTTTAGTCATCTATTTTAAGCGTAATCGCTGGTTTTAACCCGGCTTAACCGGATTTGCTTTAGGCTTGTACAAGATAACAAACTGTAAGAGTGGATAAACTTGCAGTCTGTCTACCCTTCATCTAGGCCTGACCATTAAGGCCGGGAATGAAGGGACTTGGCTCACCGGAATAAAGGATATGTAATTCATGCAATGCTCGTGTACAAGCTACATAGAGCAATTTCTTTTCCCGCTCGGTACAATAGGCCTTTGCCGAGGCATTGAGGAGCAAGACAGCATCAAACTCAAGTCCCTTTGCCATCCGGACATCAAGTACGAAGAGCTCCCAGGCTTCTTGCCGGGTATGGTCAGCATTCGGACTTGACCAAGGAAAGTGATCCATCTCCAATAAAACCTCTTGCTTCTTCTCCCCGAAATGCCTGTTTTCTGACCCGGCCGTCTCCCTGTCTTCCTTTGATGCGGGAGCTTCGGCAGCCGGAGGAAGTTTGCCGAAAAGTCGTCCCATCCCGTAATAAAAGGCTTTTTGTTCGGCCAGTTGGCGACAGAGTATGGCAATCCGACGGGCTCCACGCTCATAAAAACCGCAAATAATTTCAAAGGCACGCTTTACATGCTCTTCCGGACTTTTTACGTCTTCTATTTTGACCCTTTCACCAAAACGGGCAAAGGGAATAAGCTCTTCATCATCAATAATCTTTTTGGCAAAGTCCATAATTTCAAAAGTTGAGCGGTAAGTTGTTTTCAGTTCAAACACCTTGTCCGTACTAATGCCGTATGTTGCTGATAGATTGGCGATATAATTTTCCGGTAAATCAAAGCGGATAGCCTGGCCGGTGTCGGCAAACAAATTAAAGGGACAGTCATATAAGTCTTTTAAGATACGATGTTCAATAGGCAACAGGTCTTGCGCTTCGTCAACGAGAACATAATAATACTGTTTCGTATTTTTAGCTTTTCGCAGCCTTTGGGCTATTCTTGCCAGTATAGCCAAGTCTACCCGGTCGAGACGACGGTAGAGAGCACTTTCGCATAAAGCAGGAAGGCTTGAGGATAATTCAGGAGAGACCAAAAACTCAGAATAATAGGCACGTATATCCGGAGTTTCAAACCGGGCTGCTGCCTTTTTTTTCCTTGCCACGAAGCGGTCAACCGCCTGAATCAACAATTCGCCGGAGGCTAGCTTGAGGCGGTCTTCGCCGGCTTCATCATAGCTGAAGCCGGCCAAATAAAGACTTCTTTCCCCAAGCAGCTCCTGCTCTATATCCATAATCGTAGCAAAGTTCAGGGTCTCCTCCCCTAAAGCCGGCATAACGGACATAACGTATTCCCCAAAAATATGGTTTGGCCCCACAAAAAGAATACGGTTTGCCGCAAATCTTTGCTGATACAAAAGCCAGGCAGCCCGATGGAGGGCAATCGATGTTTTCCCGGAGCCGGCAACACCGAGTAAAAGCAGGGAATCATGTTCAGGAATACGAATAATCTTATTCTGCTGCCTTTGAATTGTTGCCACAATATCACGCATTTCTCCACTGGAGGGCCTGGCCAGTAACTCTCGTAAAAAACGATCACTAACCCCGTCATCATATTCTTCGAGGGCTAGCAATTCGCCCTTATTGATAGAAAGAAGTTTCTTGTCAAATAAGTGGCCTTTTATTTTCCCCCTTGGCCCATCTATGTAGACTTCTCCCGGTTCAGCTTCGTAGTAGAGAGAGGCCAGAGGGCTGCGCCAATCAAGAACAAGGCTCTCGCAAGTTTCCGCATCATACAGACTGCGGAGACCGATATAGTAGTCCTCACCTTCTTCACCCTCGTAGGCAAAGTTGATTTTGCCGAAATAGGGCCTATTCTTTAACATCTGATAATCTTTAATTTGTTTTTTAGCGCTTTCTTTTTCGCCGTGGACAAGTCGCAAAGCTTGCTGCACCAAAGCATTATCCGCCTGATTAACCCCATCCTTTAGATCCAGTCGCTCTTCCCAAGCTGCAGACTTCAATTCTATTTCCTGTTCTTCCAGGACCAATAATTTATTCTTTAAACGCAGAATTTCCTCGTCTAACCATTCTTTGATTTTGCGCAAATATTCTTTCTCCTCTAAGAATATTTGCTCTTTAAACTCTTCTTCCATTAGCCGGCTCCTTGCTTGTGTAATACTGTTTTTATTCCAAATTGTATAAAATCCTATCTTTATATTATACGTAGCTTTCTGCATACAAGCAAAAATATATCCTAATCTTTTGCCATCAGGCTTTCACTATGCCTCTAACCCCTTCTACCGACATGCTTCCGGGGAAAAAATACAAGGCCATCTGTTTTTATTCCAGGCTAAGCAGACTTCTCGTATAATCTTCTTGTATAATATAGTCGTTTACAGTGAATAAGAGGGCAAGAAAAGAAAGGGGCTGCGTTTTCGTGTCTCTAGACAAGGTCGGACTACAAGTGAATAGATGGAAAGCTGATTTCGCCTACTTTGCCGTTTCATCTTTTGTTCTGACAAGTCTTTTTAGCCTTCTTTTTTTTGCGGATAAAGAAGACATTTTTGCCCCTGCCGCTATTGGGGGACATGTCCTCCCGCTGCAAATTTTTCTTTTCACCCTCTTTTTGGCCGGTCATATTGTTGCCTCGAACAAACTGCAAAATATTACTTTTTGGCCATATACTGCTTGCACGGCAAGCATTTATATTCTTGTACTGGGTCTTCACAGCACATCGGCAACACTTTCCCTGGGGCTTGCCGTCCTGCACTTTGTCTTACTTTGGAGTATTCGTAAAGACAGGAGTTCTGCCTTTTTCCCGGTTTTACTTACGGCGCTTAGTTTCGTGATAACACTAAGTTGTACCATTCTTCAGCTATTCCGCCAAAAAGAAGCCTTGCTAGAGCAGTATCCCCCATTTTCCCACTTGCCTCTGCGGCTACTCCTCCTTTTCATTTTGTCTCTGATTTTTGCCCTCTTTCTCGAAAAGGCTAAGCGCTATAGGCAAAAAAAACTCTTACAAAGCAACAAGCCACACCCCCTTGTCGATAAGCTCCCCCTCTTATTGGCTGTTGCCCTGATTCTCTTCGCCTTGTACCTTGCCCTTTACCTCATGGGCAAGGTCATGCTGCACCGGATTTGGAGTTTTTCTACACCGACATTTGATTTTGGACTTTTCAATCAAATGTTTGAGTATATGAAAGAGACGGGAAAGCCCCTAACTACACTGGAACGTGATGGTTTGTACTCACACTTTCATGTCCATTTTTCCCCGATTTATTATGTACTTCTGCCCTTTTACCTGCTATCCCCGAGGCCTGAAAGCTTGCAAATACTCCAACTGATTATCGTTGTATCCGGCCTGCTGCCTCTTTATCTGCTTTGCAGAAAATGTTCCCTTTCGACTGTGCAAAGCGCATTTTTCGGGGCCATTTACCTGCTGCAACCGGGCGTTCTCCTGTCAAGTTTTTACGATTTACATGAGAATTGTTTCCTTGCCCCCCTAGTCTTATGGATCTTCTATGCTATGTTTACAAGAAGACCTCTTTTGCTTGTTTGCTCCTCTTTCTTGCTATTGCTTGTTAAAGAAGATGCCGCCCTTTACCTTGTATCAGCCGCTTTATTTTTATTCTTCTCCCCTTACTTCTCACCCCCTTATTCATCGAGTCTAAGTACAGATCAGGGTTCGCTTGAGAAAAAAGAAAAGTTTAAGCTTTTCCATAAAGACATTTTCGCCCTTGCTCTTACCCTCTTTGCAGTGCTTTTCTTTATTCTTGTTTTTCGTTATATAGATATCCAAGGGGATGGCATCATGACCTACCGCTTTGCCTCACTAATCCAATATGAAACAGATGGAATTCTAGGTATCATCCGCAGCATTTTCCAAAATCCGGCCAATTTACTGGCCCTTATCTTCCATGACAACAAGTTGGAATATCTTATGATATTTTCCTTAGGGACCGGCTTTCTTCCTTTTTTCCAGAAGCACAAGAGCAGCTATCTTTTATTTTTACCCCTGCTTGTTATGAATCTCGCCACCAACTACCGCTACCAGTACCACATTATGTTTCAGTACGGCTACGGCAGCCATACTTTTTTAGTCATTGCCCTTCTCCTCTCCTTTTTATCCGTCAAGGAGAAGCCGTTAGGTCAAGACCCTGTAACTACAGGAAAAAGGAGGGGAGTAAGAAGCTGCATCCCGGCTTACCTGCCTAGTATTTTAGTCTGCCTGGCTTTTCTGAGTTCAAGCTTTATCAGCTACGACTATATCGAGAGCAACCGGGTCTATCAGGAAATGTTCGAGAGAAATCGGGCCTATTATCTTGACTTGCGAAAAGAACTTGATAGCCTCCCACGTGATAAAATAATTGCCACAAATACTTTTTTCACGACCGTCCTAGCCGATGTTCCCGAGTTATACGACTTTGAATATAATCCTAGCATCAGAGAAGGACGGCAGGTGGATTTATTGGTTTTAGGCCGCCGGAATCCGCGCGAGTCGGAAAAAGAAATAGCCTCTATCTTTCTCAATAGAGGCTACAGCTATTCTGAACAATATTCTTCGGAATATCTCTATGTTCTGGAATTTAATGAATCTGCACCAAAGGCACCCGGCAAAAGATCTACCATAGACTGAAGAAGAACTTCGCCATCCGGACGCAAGGCAAGTAAGAGAAAATCATCAGCGGCAAATTCCGAAATAACCTGACGGCAAATCCCGCAAGGACGAGCAAATTCCGCTGCATCTGTTACAACAGCCAAAGCGTGTATTTTACGTACTCCGGTTGAAACGGCCTTTAAAACAGCCACCTGTTCTGCACAAACTGTGGCTCCATAGCTTGAATTTTCAATATTACAACCTGTATAGATTTGCCCGTCATCGGCAAGCACAGCTGCCCCAACCCGAAATTTTGAATAGGGAACATAAGCTAATGCTTGTGCATTGAAAGCAGCATTTTTTAAAATTTCCTGCTGTTTTTCCGTCATTGCTGTCTTTCTCCTTAGCGGTTGAGTCGAAGGCTATAGCTCATCTTCAAAGTCCTCATCAAACTCTTCATCGTCAAATTCTGCATCCTTCTCGTCAAAAGCTTCCTCTTCTTCCTCTTCCTCTTCAACTTCTTCTAAAAATTGCTTGAGCCAGGTAATTCTCGCCGCATAGTCCTGGGCAAGATGCTCCAGTTCTGCCTTTAAATCAGGGTCTTCGCAATGCTCCACGTTAAAATTAAAGAGCAGGCGCTCGGACTCCTTTGTTTCGGCAAGAGCAGCCTGCTGCCTGGCACGAAGTCCGGTCTTCGCTACTTCTTCCTCAAGTAAGTCGCGTAAGTTTTCAGGCTCCTTGCCCTCTGTATCTTTAATGAGATTCTGACGCATCTCACGTTCTTCTTTAACGAGTGCACGCCAATTTTTATAGGCAACTCGATACCTTTCCACTAAGGCTAGCAATGCTTCATTCATGTAAACCTCCCTATTTGTTAGGCACTGACCTTTTTATTTATACTCTTCACTTTACTCTACATTTAACAGCTTGGCTGCTTAAAATTTTTCTACTTCAAATCTGCCTTGTTATCAAACCTCTATTTTGCACCCTTCAGTATACCACAGGATACTATTTGTGCTATATGCCCGGGGCAACATTCGCAGCTCTACTTACCGCTCACTTAAGTTAGTTTGTGCTATAATTTTATACACTTAAAGAAATTTTACTTGAAATTATACTATCTTGGTTTATCTGCTCATAAAGGATAGAATAGTATTGTATTTCAAAAATTTTAGGAAAGTAAAGGAATTATTGGAGGTACTTTATGAAAAAATTACTAAGTGTATTACTTGTATTTATGCTCAGCTTGAACCTCTTGCCTTTTTTCGGGCAAGTTGTAAGAGCTGAAGAAGAAGCCCTGCGCGGTGAGTTAACCGTTCAAGCAGAAGAAGCCTGGTTGGAATATTATGAGGCAGCAGCCCAAAGAATCATGGACGCTAATCCGGACGCTAAGATTACCCTTATCGAAGTAGGTTCCTTCGACCACTTGGAAACTCTTGATAATACAGATGCCGGAAACCCTGATGTTGCCGATGTTTTTGCTATTCCCGCAGACCGTATCTATGGTTTGACCAATTCAGAAGCCTTAGGCGCACTTGATGTAGAAAAGATTGCTGAAAAAGTAGGCGGGTGGGAAGACTTTGAGGCCTATAATGAAGGAATTGGCGGCAATTTCAAGATTGGTGAAGAATACTTCGCCTTCCCTTTCAATATTGAAACCCTGATTGTTTTTGTCAATACGGCCAACGCAGAAGCTAATGACATTGACATTGAAGACCCCGTTGAATTAACTGATGTTGAAGATGCCGCAACCATTTTACTGCCTTTCTTTGACGCCTGGTATGGTGTTGCTGCAACCAACTCCGCAGAAATTGAACTGCTGGGCCGTGAAAAAGAAGACGATGCGGAAGAGTGGGAATTATTCAGCCATATGACCGAAGACTGGGAAGACTTATCTGAGGAAAAGCAAGCTTTCTTCACCGCCTTGTTTGATTATTGGAAATTAAACTTTGATGCCAATACAACCCTTTTCGACCCCGAAGCCGGTTGGGGCTATATTGACGAGACCTTTACTTCCGGAAATAAAGGTGTTTTCCGCTTGGGTGGCCCCTGGGATACAGCAAGTATTTCCGAACAAGCCGGTGATGGTGAAGACTTAGCCATCCTGCCGATTACCAACATTACCATCAATGAAAAACCTCTTCTCCACTGGCAAGGTGGCTGGGGGCTTACGATCAACTCTCGTATCGAAGGTGATGATGATAAAATGGCTCTTGCCGAGGCTATGATTGCCGAAATAGTCAACACCGATTACGCCATTGATTTGTTTACCGCAACGGGTAAAGTATTAGAAAATGTTTCTGTTGAGGTCTATACCGAATCTGACGAACTTTCCGATGTTGATAAAAAAGTTATTGCCGCTACCCTTGAGTCCTATGCCGATGCACCTGCCCGTCCCCTTTTCAATGAGTGGGGCCGTGTTTGGGATACCTGGAAGAATGGTATTCTCTCCTGGAATTCAGTAAAACCTGAGAATCCGGAAGAAGCCTATAATGAACTTAAGGCCAGCTTTGATGCCATGATGGAAACCCTGGCAACAGAAGAATAATGATTGACAGATAAACAAAAGGCTCCCCTCCAGGGAGCCTTTTGCTTTTTCAAAATGCCTTTAAAAATTTTGCGGGTAACCCTTCCCGCTGCCGTCATTATTCTCCTTTACGCCTTGGAAAGTCTAATGGCAGTAAAAGACTACAGCTTTTACGAGAATTTTGTTTTGCAAAACGGAGAGCTTGATTTTGCATCATTTGTTAATCTCCAAACGCTACTTTTTCTTGGCAGGATTGCCTATCCTGTTCTCCTTTCTCTGTACACAGCCCTCACCATACAAAAGTGGGGAACTCCTCCTCTTTACCCTGTTGTTTGGGGAATTCTGGGCCTATCCGCTCTTATCTGGCATCTTGTAGATATGCGGACCGGCTCTATTTTTTATTTCTTAAATGCTCTTGCCTACCTCCTTCTCTTATTCTTACTTGCCAGGATAAGGAAAGATGAGGAAGCTAAGTAAAAATGGTGGTGATAAATTATGAAAGCTATACCGAACTCTTTAAAAAACAGCGTAAGACGCTTTGAACAAGAATTAAGGAAAGACAAGCGGAAATGGGGACAAGAATCCGGCTACGCAAGCCCTGCCTTAAAAAAACTTGATGTGGAAAGAAAGGCGGCTGAAAAGTGTGCAGATTTTTATAGAGACATTGCGGGCGATTCGGCCGAAACAAATTTGCGCTATCAGACAGCCTTGAAAAAACTGGCTTATTTGCCTGCCATGGTTAAGGAAGAAGAAGCCTTAACCAAAGCTTTAGCAGAAAAGAGAGAGCAAGTAGCCGGTGCAAAAAACCGGGACCGCTCCGCCTATGAAAACGCCTTCCAAAGCTATCAAAGCAAACGGATGGAACAAAGAGACAGGCATATCGACGGGTTAAAGAGCCGCTACAAGGCCAAGACCATTTCCCAAAAGGCCTTGCGCGATGGCGTCAAAGCTGAAAAACTCAAGATGAAAGAAGATTTCGCTATAAAGAAGCTTGAAGACCCCTACCATAAAGCAAGGCAAGAATATCGGAGTCTTCGCCACAAAAAGCGAAGTCATCTGCCACAGAAAAAGCGTGTTTTAGAAGCTGATATTGCTGACCTCCGCCGAAAACTTCCCTATGAGAGCAGGCGGAAGAAACCCCTGTGTTTTCTTTTAAATCTTATCTTTCCCGGATTAGGCCAGCTGGCTAACGGACAAATTCAAAAGTCATTCTTCTTCTTTCTGGGTGGCTTATTCGTTTGGCTCTTTGCCGTACCTTACGCCTTAGGCTTCGGCAACTATCAGGGAAATGGGATTGCCGGTTTAATTACCTTGGCTGAAGGCGGGCGCCGGCTTGACCGCTCTCTTATTTTCATGATTGAAGGTATTGTCGCCCTTGCCCTGCTGCTTATTGCTGTTTGCCTGTATTATTTTGCCCTCCGGGATGCCTATTCTGTTGAAAAGAAAAGTACGCAAGGAATCAGACCCAATAATTGGTTTGAAACAAAGCAAGTTCTTTCCGAAAAGGGCTTCCCTTATATTGTGTCAAGCCCCGCCTTTATCGTTATTCTTTTCATTGTGCTCGTCCCCGTTTTTACAACAATTCTCCTGTCCTTCACCAATATGGACCCCAAAAATCAATCCAAATTTGTTTGGGCGGGACTGAATAACTTTAAAACCATTGCCCTTGGTCAAGGGGTAGCCGGAAAGGTCTTTTGGCATATCCTTGGCTGGACAATTCTTTGGACTTTATTCTCTTCCAGCCTGGCTATTTTTATCGGTTTTGTGCTGGCCCTTTTAGTTAATCAAGATCGTATCCGCGGCAAGCGTATTTGGCGCACAATCTATCTCTTGCCCTGGGCGGTGCCCGCCTTTATCACAATTATGTTCTTTTCTATCATGCTGGCACCAAACGGCCTTATCAGCAATATGCTTAGTTCTCTTAGCGGACAAATTGTTAATGTGAAAAATGACACCACCCTTACGCGAATCGCCCTGATTCTTTTACAAGGATGGCTTGGTTCTTCCTATATATTCTTGCTCTGTACCGGAATATTGCAGAGTATCCCCAAAGACCTATATGAAGCTGCTGAAATTGATGGAGCAAGCTCTTGGCAACGTTTAAGGCATATCACTGTCCCCCTCCTCCTTTACCAGATAGCCCCCCTGCTCGTTGGCCAGTACACTTTTAATTTTAATAACTACAGCATTATAGCCTTGTTTAATGACGGCGGTCCTTTTGCCCCAAGTAAATATGGAAACTTAGCCGGGTCATCCGACATTCTCATTTCCTATATCTTCAAGCTTACTATTCAGAATCAATATCAAGCTCTGGGTGCCGCCATTACCATCTTGATCTCTTTTGCCTTAATGTTCTTCTCTTACTTAGGCTACAGGAGGACCAAGGCTTTCCAGGAATAGCGGAAGCCATAGTAAACGGCAATAGGTCAAGCAAAGAAAAAGTATAACAGCAAGGAGGATGAAATCGTTCTATGTCTAAATTAAAACAAAAAAGGAGCCATAAAAAAGAGGCCCTATATCTCTCGGATAAGCCGCCTTTAAGTGCCGGGGGTAAAGTTCTCTTGGTCTTATCATATATTCTCTTGTTAGCCTGGGCAGTGGCTGTACTTTGGCCCCTCCTGCAGATGCTGATTTCCAGTTTTAACGGGAATCAGGGAAAGAATATTTCGATGGCCGGAAAATACGAATTTTCCTTAAAACACTTTCGCTTTCTCTTCGAAGAAACCTATTTTCTGTCCTGGGTAAAAAATACGATTGTGATTGCTTCAGCAAGCGCTCTCGTCACCCTCTTTATTATTTCCTTTACAGGCTATGCCTATTCACGCTACCGCTTTAAAGGAAGAAAAGCCTCCTTGATGACCATCATGTTAATTCAAACTATTCCCACCTTCGCCGGAATTACCGCCTACTACACCATGCATAATATTTTTTCATCCGTAATTCCTTTTTTTAGCCGACAAGCCCTGCTTGTTCTGATTTATTCCGGAGGCGGGATTGCTTCAAATACACTTATCTTAAAAAACTATATCGATTCCATATCTAAGGAACTTGATGATGCAGCAAGAATAGATGGTTGCAGCAATTTTCAGGTATACCGCTTGATTATCATGCCGATAGCCCGCCCCATGCTTGCCATTATCGGCCTGTGGTCCTTTATCGGCCCCTTTATGGACTATATGTTACCTAAAATTCTTTTGACAAACCCCGAGTCCTATACACTGGCAACCGGACTTTTCAGCTTAATCAATGACGTACGAACAATGAATCAACCGGCTTTTGCCGCAGGTGGCCTGCTGACCGCTCTACCGATTATTGTTTTATTTATCGCCTTGCAAGGTCAATTGGTTTCCGGCCTGGCCCAGGGCTCAGTAAAAGGATAAGTGATAGAAGTTTTGAAAATAATTTATGAAAAGACAATAAGCATTGGAAAAAGAGCTTTTTGAGTTAAAGGAGAAATCTGCATGAACGTACATTTGAAAAATATCGGAAAAAAGTATGAGGGACGGGATGAGTTTACTATTCGCCATATTGATTTAGAAATTAAAAGCCAGGAATTTTGTGTCATCCTGGGCCCCTCCGGCTGCGGCAAGTCAACCCTCTTGCGAATGATTGCCGGACTTAACTCAATAACAGAAGGCGAGCTATTATTCAACGACATCTTAATGAATAAAGTAGCCCCAAAAGACCGAGATATCGCCATGGTCTTTCAATCCTATGCCCTCTACCCCCATATGACCGTCTATGACAACATGGCCTTCTCGCTGAAAATGCGAAAAGAGAGTAAAGATATTATCCATGAGCGTGTTTTGGAAGCTGCTGAACTTTTACAAATATCCGAGAACTTATATGCAAAGCCCTCGGATATTTCCGGCGGACAAAGGCAAAGGGTGGCCCTCGGCAGGGCTATGGTAAGAAAGCCAAAGGTCTTTTTGATGGACGAGCCCTTATCTAACCTTGATGCAAAATTACGGGAGCATATGCGGGTTGAACTCGTTCGTTTACATAATAAATTGGGTACAACAAGCATTTATGTTACCCATGACCAGACAGAAGCTATGACAATGGCGGATAAAATCGTCCTCCTGGATCAAGGGGTTATCCAACAAGATGGTACACCTTTCGAACTCTATAATGAACCGCGCAATATTTTTGTCGCCGGCTTCATCGGTACGCCAAGCATGAATTTGATTCCCGGAACTATTAAACAGGGTGAATTCTACAGCGATAACGGCCTTATTCATCTTGAACATTTACCCAAAGAGCTCATTAAAGGCGAAGTCGTAGAGGGACGAAAAGTTATCCTCGGAGCGCGCAGCGAGCGCTTTATCCTAGGGCAAGAGGAGACCAATACAATCGAAGTTATCCTGGACGTTGTAGAAATGCTGGGAAAAGAGCAACTTTTGAACTGTCTCTTGAAAGATGGCAGTGAACTGGTTATTTCCGCACCGGCCCACCTGCCTTTCAAACCGAAGATGACCTACTCCTTCCATTTGCCGGCTGAAGCCATCCACTTGTTTGACGGAAAAAGCGGCTTAAGGCTGGGACTGGCAGAATAAATGTAAGAGAACACTTTAGCTGAACAAGCTCACCCTTTAACAAATGTTACCAAAAGAGGGTGAGTTTTATTTTGCCTTGAATCAATCTGAGCTTAGGAGTAAGATATGCGGTGGATGTTTTTAACATATTTTAAATATCCTTAACCAATATTTTACATAAACCAATATTTTACATAAAGGAGTCAAAAGCTATGAACGCCAAGGACAAAGTTATTGCACTTCGTAAGGAAATGGCCAAGGAAAAAATCGATATCTATATTGTCAATACAGCTGACCCTCATCAGTCAGAGTACGTCAGTGACCACTTTAGGGAAAGAGCCTGGTTAAGCGGTTTTACAGGTTCACAAGGAACCGTTGTTGTAACGAAAGACCATGCCCTGCTTTGGGCAGACGGCCGCTATTATATCCAAGCCGAAAAGGAGATTAAGGACAGTGGATTTACCTTGATGAAGCTGGGCCGTAAGGATGTACCTAAAGTTAATGAATGGATTAGTCGCTATCTACAGAAAGGCACCCGTGTCGGGGTAAATGAAGAGGTTTTTTCACAAAGTAATTTTGAGGAGCTAAACGAGCTTGTCAAGGCAAAAGGCGCTAGCCTTATTGCCCTTCCCTCACTTCTAGGCCGTATTTGGAAAGATAGACCGGCTCTCCCCTCCGGCCCTCTTTTTGAGCATGAAATCCGCTTTACCGGCCAAACAGCCAAAGAAAAGATTGGAGTAGTCCGTAAAGAGCTGTTGGAAGACGAAGCCGATGCCACAATTATTGTCGGCCTTGACGATGTAGCCTGGCTGTATAATTTCCGTGGAGCTGATGTGCCCCATAATCCTGTTGCCTTAGCCTTTGCTATTGTTAGCTTGGAAGAAGCGGTACTCTTTATTGAGCAAAACAAGTTGGATGAAAAAATGCAAAACTATTTTGCAGAACAAAACATTCTTGTTCGCGATTATGATGAGGTTAGCGACTACATCTCCAAGTTAGAAGGCAGATTGCTTGTGCAAAAAAGTCGCATCAGCACTAAGCTATACCAATCCATTCCTGAAAAGGCGGAGGTTCTTGATAAAAAGTCTTATGTCACCATGAACAAGGCTAGGCTTAACGAGGTTGAACTAGCCTGTCAACGCAAGTCCTACCTCCGCGACAGTGCAGCCATAACACGCTATCTGTTTTGGCTTAAAGACAAGGTTAAAACAAGCCGCATTAACGAGTATGAAGCCGCTTTAAAACTGCGTGAATTCAGGTCTGCCGGGGAAAATTTTCTGGATGAAAGTTTTACCAGTATCTCTGCCTACGGGCCTAATGCAGCGATGATGCATTATACGGCAAGCAAAGACAATTCTGCCATCTTAGAAGAAAAATCCTTTTACCTGATTGATTCCGGCGGGCAATATCTTGACGGCACCACCGATATTACAAGAACAATTGCTCTAGGCGAATTAACAGAGGAAGAAATCACGGATTATACCCTAACCCTAAAAGGGCATGTAAATTTAGCGGCTGCTGTATTCTTGGAGGGCACAAGCGGCTTACAGTTGGAGGGACTGGCCAGACAAGCCTTATGGAAGCATCATCTGGACTACAAATGCGGAACCGGACATGCTGTGGGCTATGTGCTCGGCGTTCATGAAGGACCCCAAGGCATTTCCAAAGGAAGCACCCTTCCCCTGGAAGAAGGTATGATTGTCACCAACGAACCGGGTGTCTATAAAGAGGGAAAACATGGTATTCGTATCGAAAACGTTCATGCTGTTGTCTTTGACGGCGAGGCTATGGGAGACCGCTTCTTCCGTTTTGATACCCTGTCCCTGGTTCCCTTTGAAAATGAGGCTATTGACCCCGGCCTCTTGAATGAAGAAGAAATAGCCTGGATAAATGACTACCATAGAGAAGTCTATGAAGAATTAATTGATTATATGGTCAGCGATGAAGAGAAAGAAGCACTGGAGTACGCCTGTGCTCCTCTCCGAAAGTACGCTATGAGTTATTCGGAAAATTAATTTCTTTCGGGAAGCCGGCTAAATTGAGCCGGCTCCTGCCCGCGAAATAAAGAAAGAGCCTTGGGATTTCTCTCCCCTAATCTCCTCGATCGGCCATTCATAAACTTCTGTAAGTAAACTTGCCTGAAGGGTTTCTTCCACAGGCCCTTCAGCAAGAATTTTTCCTTCTTTCATGAGGAAAGCCTTATCCGCATACTGTCTTGCCAAATTAATATCATGGAGAACACAAACAATACCGGTTGCTCTTTCCCGGCAAAGATTTTGCAGGGTAGCCAGAATTTGGTGCTGGTATTTTAAATCCAGATTGGAGACAGGTTCATCCAAAAGAATAAAAGCGCTCTCTTGGGCTATGGCCCTGGCACTTAGTACCCGCTGCCTTTCTCCACCGCTCAGATGGGAAAAATTTTTCTCCGCCAGGCTTGTTGACCCACTGAGGTAGATCGCTTCGTCAATAGCGTCATAATCTTCTTTGCGCAGCTTGGCAAAGGGTTTTAACAAACTATATCTTGCCATAGCAATGACTTCTCTCACCGGCAAATCATAGTAACTCTGAGAAATTTGCGGCAAATAGGCCAGTTTGCGAGCCAGTTCTTTACGCGAATAGTCTTCAAGGGGCTTACCGGAAATGTTGATTGTCCCCCTGCTTTTTTTATTAAAAGCCAGAAGCAATTTGAGCAAACTGGTTTTTCCTGCCCCATTTGGACCAAGCAAGACATGAAATTCTCCTTGTTTTATGCGGCCGGAAACATTATTGACAATAGGACGTGCAGAGGTCCTCACCATCCAAGAAAGTTCAGAAAATTGTATTTCGTTTTGTTCTATTGTACTTTCTTTCTTCTTTTTCATCATCCCAAATCCTTCCCTTGCCAGACAAGAGGTCCTATGTCAACTAATATCCCCGCATTTTTCGCTTAACAATAACATATAAAAAATACGGTACTCCGAAGAGTGAGGTAATAATCCCTACCGGAATTTCTGCCGGTACCAATATAGTTCGGGCTAAAGTATCACAAAGCAGCATAAAAATAGCCCCCAGGAGTAGGGCTAAGGGCACTTGGCGGCGCATATCATGCTCTCCTATGATACGCAGATACTGGGGAATAACCAGGCCGACAAAGCCAATAATACCGCTAACAGATACCGTAGCAGCAATAAGCAAACTGGACACAAGAATCAGGCGTTTACGCTTCTTACCGGCATCAAGGCCCAAACTCAAGGCTTCTTCCTCTCCGGCCATCAAAAGATTCAGCACCTTGCCTTGCGTAAGCAAGTAGCCTGTGCAAGGGACAAAAATAAATAAGATAAAGCGGACCTTGGCCCAAGTCGCCGCACTAAAGCTGCCAAGCGTCCACATGTAGACTCGGGCAATTTGCTCATGATTGAACATCATGAGCAGGGAGATTATGGAGGAAAACAGAGTGCTTAGGGCAACCCCAATTAAAAGCATGGTTGTAATAGAGTGTTCACTGCCCTTTTCTCCGCCAACCAGGTAGACAAGGGAAACCGTAGCCAGAGCAAAAATAAAGGCAAATAAACCCATTCCGCCCAGGCCCAAAAAACTTGAACCTTGCAGGCCGAAAATCAAGGCCACCGTTGCCCCCAAAGCAGCCCCGGATGATACCCCCAGGATATGGGGGTCCGCTAATTGATTGCGAAACATAGACTGGAAGCAGGAACCGACCAGAGCCAGGGCCGCCCCGGCAAATACGGAAAGAATAATTCTCGGCAGGCGAATATCAAAAACAATTGTTCGATAATTATCCCCATAGTCTGCCTTGCCTAATAAATCCTTTAGGATAGGGATTCGCTCGCTCAGAATGAGGAAACTGCCCTTGATATCAAGGCTGGATGAACCCAGGGAACCGGCTATGATAATCAATAAGATGAGGGCGCCGGCGAGCAAAGCCATGAGTAAGCCCAAGGGAAAGGCCCGACGCCCTCTTTGTTTTACTAAATTGTTATCTGTATTTTGCTTCATTTGTTATTTGCTCTGTTTTATACTTCAATCCTGCCATTTGACAGAAATCCTGCCATTTGACAGAAAGGTTAAATAACAATATTTTCCGAAAGTTTTATGCAGCCTTTTTGCTGCTTGCCGGGGACTCTTCAGCTTCTGCCCAGGCCTCAAGATACTCTTGAATAATTTCTGCTAAAACTTCTACCGCCTCGCTATTTCTTGGCCCTTGACGGACAAAAATATTTTCATCAATAGCGTAGACATGACCTTCTTTGACTGCCTGCAACTCCGAGTAGGGCTCGGTCGCTACAAAATCCTCTTTTGCCCAATCAGGAAGGAGGATAATATCAGGGTCTTGCTCCATGAGTTCTTCTAAAGAGTAGAGCCATCCTTCCACATCAGCGGCAATATTTTCACCACCGGCAGCCACAATAATATCGTGGATAAAGGTTTCTTTTCCGGCGGTAAATTCACCATATTCCCCAAAACCGACAACATAATATATTCTCGGTTTTTCTACAGGACGCTCAAGGCGCACTCTGTCAATCCGCCTCATAAAGTCATCACTTAAGTGAAGGGCTTCCTTATTAATATCAAAGACTTCACCTAAAATCTTAACTATATTGACCAGGCCCTCAAGCTCATCTTCTTCATATAACATGAGCACGGGGATCTCCAGCTCTCTTAGTTTCTCCATGGTCGCTTCTGAAACATGGGTAGAGGCTAAGACCAGGTCAGGCTCAAGTTCTGCAACAAGCTCAAAGTTCGGTTCCATAAGGGTTCCCACTTCCTTAATCTCCAATACTTCTTCCGGATAGTTACAGTAGATTGTCCGCCCGACTAAGCTGTCCGATAAATTCAGGGCAAACATAAGCTCCGTCATATTTGGTCCCAAAGAGATTACTTTTTTGGGTGTTTCTGTAAATTCAAGCTCATTGCCTTCGCTATCCGTAACACGAACGGGGTAGACCGTATTTTCTGTATATAGGTCGATGGCTACTTTAGAAAATATTTCATTTAACTCTGCAACACCTTCAACACATCGTGGTCCTTGACGTTCGACCTTGTTCACATCAATAGTAAAGACCCGGTCTTCTTTTACCGCTGTCAATTCAGAGTAGGGGGCCTCTTGGCCAAATGTTTCCTCAGCCCAGGCGGGGATAAGAATAATATCAGGATCTTGCTCGATTAATTGTTCGAGAGAATAGTTCCAGCCCTTCACATCTTTGGCAATGTTATCACCGCCGGCAGCCTCAAGAATGTCATGAATAAAGGTATCGCCACCCGCTGTAAACTCACCATACTCACCAAAGCCAAGTAAGTAATAGACGGTCGGCTTTTTGCTTTCTGCCGTCTTTTCTCTAAAGTATTCCAATTTCTCTGTAAAGCTGCTAACAAGCTCATTTGCTGCAGCTTGGACATTGAAGATAGTACCTATTGTCGTAATAACATCCTTAACATTATCTAAGTCTTCTTCCGCATAGATATTGACCACTTTTATACCCAGCGCTGTCAGGCTTTCTAAGCTTTCTTCGGGGACAATACCGGCAGCGAGAACAAGGTCCGGATTTTGCTCAACAATCAACTCAACATTGGGATTTCTTAAGTCACCAATTTCCGGAATTTCTGTGACCTCTTCCGGATAGTCACAGTAGGTCGTCCTGCCGAGGATGCGGTCACCTAGACCTAAGGCAAAGAGGGTTTCCGTCAGGCTGGGGGCCAGGGAAACAACAGTTTTCGGTTCATCCTCAAAGCATACCTCGCGCTCAGAAGAATCAACAATGGTCAAAGGGTAGTCTGTAGCCTCTGCTTGTACCGGTAAGCCAAAAACGTTGAAAAGCGAAAGGCTCAGAACAAGAACTAGCAGGCTTGCTATTCGTTTTTGCATAAAAATCTCCTTCTTTCTAGGTGTCCGAGAAAAAAAGGAGACCGGCTTAAATCTTCTTGAAACCGCTCCTGTCATTCTCCGTGACACGGCTTCCATCAAGGCAGGTCTTCTGGCTCGGAGCTTGTCAAAGAACAGCTTCCCAAATCCCAGGATTCAGTGCATATTGTTCTTCCATCTCCTTACAGCGGCGGGACCGCGCGGGCCTTTCACCCGACTTCCCTATTAAGTCCACTTGGACACCCGGATGCAAGTATTTTATTTAGACAAAATTGTAGTCTATTCTCTGAACGAATTCAATCAGTCATCCCCCGGCAAAAGGTACTTGAGAGTAACACTTAGCCTTTCACTAGTATTGCTGTTGAATAGCGGGTCAAGCCAAGAGTTAAGCAGGACTTAGCAGGACCGGTTTTTAAAAAAAGAGAGGGGGGAAATCTTCCCCCCTTACGATTCTTTATCACTTCCTTGTTAAAGATAGTGAGATTGTCGATTTTCGCCTAGCCGACTAGCCAAATATTTTTTCATTACCAATAAATGGCAGGCCTTTCACTTTATCCCGTAAGACTGTGGCAATCAGGTAGATTCGAGCAAGTAAGACGATAAGCAGTGCTATTTGCCAAACTACCCGTAAGACCGGTCCGACATAGGCAATCCGTCCCAGTGAGGAGAAGATAAAACCTAGTGTCAAAACGATAAAGTTCACAACGGACAATAAAAGCCCCTGGCTTGCATGAAAGCGTGCGACCGGCGAGTCCTTAGCACACAGAATGGGAACTAGATAAAGAATTGGTAAATAGGACATTAAAGCCATTCCCTTATTTCTTTCCTGATCGTCATGTGCAAAGTCTCCTGTGTGATCGGCAATACTATACCGCCCCTCCTTATGTGTTCTATGATAGGCACTCTGAGCTTTTGCCTGGAGGGTTTCTTCGCCACAAGACGGGCATTTTAATGCTCCTTCATCCATTTTTTCACCACAATAGATACAGTACATACGTCCCTCCTCTCCACACTATTCTAGCAGCCCTATTTTTAATCCATTAGTTAATCGGGAGCGCTTCAAAGAGACTAAACAGACCCAACTCAGCCAAGAGGGCAAACAGGTTTTCTTGAATGCTGGGATCCTCTGAAAGCGCAGCCATATCTTCTTCATTGGCTAAATCAAAGTAGTCAGCCGGCAGTTCGTTAGAAATAACTAATTCTTCCGGAGCAAGTGTTCTGACGGATACAGTAACTGTGATACTTTGTGTTTCCAGGTTTCTGTCAGGAATGATGGTTAAGACTACTTTAGGTTGATCGCCATCAATAAAGCCTTCAAATTTGAATCCTATCAGGGTTTCTACTTCAACTAATTCATATTCGTAGTCCGAAGGATCCAAAGCATCGGATTCTTCTTCGCCTTCTTCAGCTTCTTCAGCTTCTTCAGCTTCTTCAGGCTCAACAAGAACATAGGTGTAATCAACTGTTTTCACCGTAGCGTCGATACTACCGGCAAGGAAGGCATTTGTAGAATTTACAGGATCCTCAACGAGAGCCAGGTCATTAAATGTACCAAATAAAAGCTCGCCACCTTCTTCTTCTATGTAGAGAGAGAAGTTGCCTGATAATTTTTCTTCAATGACTTCAGAGTTGATTTCCAGACGGAATAAATCAGCCTCGTCAAACCCGTCATCCAGACTTACCGAGAAAACAAAGGGATAAGCGGTATTTCCATCGTAAAGATAGTAGGCATCAATACAGATTTCTTCCTCTTCTTCTTCGTTGAAAAGGGAAATGGAGAAGCCGCGACCTTGGTCTTGATCATCAATAAATTGATTGATGGTTAAGGCAATCGGCTCGTTATACTCTGACTCCTGAATTTCTGCAATCAGTGCATCAAGCTGGGCGGCAGGACCTTCCTCTTCATCATCAAAATAGTAGTAACCCATACCTGCTTCATCCATAACCAGATTAAAGAAGGCAAGGAACATTTCGTCATCACGGAATGATTCCAGAATTCTAACTAAGACGGAATAAAATTCTTCAGAAGGAATGCGCTGGCTAAGTACTTGGAGTGTTTCACTCACTTCGCCCAGGCTTAATTCTACTTGGCTCGGTTCAAGGACAGTAGCAGATTCAGCAATAATGTCTTCAACAGTTGTAAAGATTTCTGTGCCAACTTCCATCATGCCAATCATTTCTTCAACACTGGACATAGGGCTCATCGAAGTCATATCGAAACCCATTCCGGCAAACATCTCTTCGGAGATTAATATTGGTTTCTCAATAACTCCCGGAATGCTAATAACAAGGCTGTTGCCTACATTATAGGCATTTAAGGCAAGTTCCTTATCTGAAATGCCGGGATTGAACAGTGCCGCTTCAAGCTCCATAAGAGGGGCTTCCTGGCTTAAATCCTGGATGAACTTTAAGCGCAGGCCTATTTGGTCCAGCATTTGTTGTTCTTCACTTCCCAATAGAAGCCCTTCACCAAAGGCAAGGCTTACAAAAAGTTCTTTACCTTGGGGTTGCCTCATATCTTCGAGCATTTTCGCCCATTCCTCTGAGTTGAAGAAGTTTGTTAATAAATTTTCTTGGGTGGTTAGGCTGGTGTCGGCTTCTGCATGAACAAACAGCCCCAGACTAAAGATCATGCTTACAACTAGCACCAAGGCTAATAGTACTGATTTTAAATTTTTCATGTGTCCAATTCCTTTCTTGAATCCATTTACAATATACGACCATACGGGTATATTAGTGACCTGAAATCATCTCGATTTTATTACTTTTTATTTATTTTAATTCTGCCTTAAAGTCCCCTTTACTTCAAGTCATAAAGGGGTAAATATTTGTTATTTTGCTAATTTTTTTATTTGGAGGCAAGGGGGGTTGTCTCCTCGACAAATTGATAAAACTGAAGCAAATTCGAGTCCTCATAGAGTTTTGCGATATTAATAATTTCTGCTGTCAGGAGCTGGCAGAAGGCTTTACAACCAAGATTCGAGGGGTGGATATAGTCCTCCTGGAAATAATCTGCCTTTGTCTTGGAAACATCATGCCAGTCTACCAGGTAAACCTGCTCATGTTTTTTGACAAAATCTTCAATGGCCGCATTTCTAGTTGATTCGGTTTCGGCATAAGGCAAAACGATGTTGACCAGTAACATGGGCTTACCTTGTAAATCAAGCCATACTTTTTGCAAGTTTTCACTATCGATATCCCCGTTTGAACCAAGGGCAACAATTAACATCTCACCAATTAAGTTGTTATTCTTTAGATTTTCGTAAATACCCCACAACTCATGCATTTGACGGTTGGATAAAGCATCCAGCTCCAGTTCCGGTAAATAAGCAAAAATATGGTAACTGGCAATGACAGAAACCGAGTCCCCAATCATAGTTACCGGAATATCCCGGAAACGGAAATAATCCTCCATATCAAGATACTGGCGGCGGTCAACAGCATTGAAGTAATCAACATATTTTATACTGTCTTCATAGGTGTATTCACCCACCGGGGGCTCTTTGGCCACGGGAACATATAATTCTCCTGCAATTTCCCAACCTCCGGGGCCGGTAGCCCGCACCTTTTCAGGCTCCGTTTCTTTTTCACTTTCCTTCTCCGTTACAATGACTCTGCTTTGTTCGGCCCGTTCCGCTTCTTCTCTTTCAGAAGCACGGGCAGCAGCCATCTCCGCTTCCCGCCTGGCAATGTCTTCTTCTAATTGGCGAAAACGATAACCGCCACTTGCCTTATATATCCATTGCCAAGGGCTGAAAAGCAAGGCCAGAGCTAAAACAAAGGACAGGAGAGAGCTTAGTCTAAAACCTGCAAAGGCTTTTTTCTCCGGCTGTCCTTTGCGGGTAAAGATATTCGGCAATCGGCGGAAAGCTTGACCAAGTTGATAGGCAGCCTCTGAAATAGCTAAGGCAATTAGGGCGGATAGCCCTAACAGGAGCCTGAAATCTAATTGCAAAAAGGCCAGATAACGCTCTAAAAACTGAAAAACAGGATAATGCCACAGGTAGATATAATAGCTCCTTGAACAGAGATAGCGGACTACAGGGGAAGCACCTATTACACCTAAAAGGCCGGTATCCGATGCCCCCAATATCAGAAGTAGGGAGAATAAAAGGCTATAGGCAATGAGTCCGTAGCGAATCATTATGCCCTGCTCCACCGGTAAAAAATAAAAAACTACGGCAAGCAGGGTCAAGATAGCAAAGAGAATATTCTTCAGATATTGAAGAATTTCACCGGTCGCTTTTGCCGGCTCGGCAATTAGCGCAGCCATGGCCCCTAGGCTAAAGCTGAAAAATCTCGTATCTGTACCGTAGTACACCCGGGTAGGATCTTCCCCCGCCTTGTGAAAAAGCAGCAAGGCAAGTACTGAAAAGACAGTCAGCAAGAAAAACTCTACCAGCCAAAAGGCCTTTTGTTCCCGCTTATAAATCCTCTCCACAGTGAGGGAAAACAAGAGATAAAACTGAATTTCCAAAGAGAGTGCCCAAATGTGGGTGATCGGTTTTAAATAGCCTTGTCCTTCGAAATAAGAGTCACCAAGCAGGATTTGCCAAATGTTGTTTACGCCCAGAATGGCTGACCGCACTTGGCCGGCAAAATGATCAATAAACATGGGAAAGGAAACAATCAAAACAAGGGCAACACAAAAAAGCATGAAAAGAAAGGGCGGATATAATTTTCTTATTTTATCCCCTAAACTTTTGCCCAGATTCGGTATAGGATTATTATTTTCGGCTCGAAAAATTATTTTCCGCATACTTAGATAACCTGCCAGGCAAAAGAAACCCACAACACCCAGGTAGGCGTGGGTAAAGACACCGGGAAGCAAGTGGTAGAAAAAAACACCTAAAAGAGAAATGGCACGTAAGCTATCAAAACTTCTATTGTGGTTTGCGGCTATTCTTTTTTCTTGCACAAGTCTTCTCCTTTGCCGGTCTATTACTGATTTCCCACCGAATATCTTAACCTATTTCTGTCGGGTTTCCTATTCCGCCGGGTTCCCGCTTCTGTTTTTGCCGAAGCTCATTATTCCATAATCATACAGCCTATTCTATCCCATTTATGACTGAATTTTTACAAAGTCTTTAATTTTTGGAATAGCTAAGAGTATTTCATTTAATATGACCTGATAATCTGCTAAGATAATTGGTACTCAACCCAACACTTGAATCAACTAAAATTAAAAATTGATATATTCGCTTGCAAACATATAACGAGGTGACTTTATGAACAGACCAACAAAAAGACCCCGCCCGGAAAGAAATATGATACAAGGTCAAGAGCAAAATACACCGGCTGCCGGTCCGCCATACAAGGAAAGTCAAAGAACTACTCCTACGCCGGATACGACCGCCAGGGGCGGAAGAAATAGGGGAAGGGGCACTAATCTTCCTCCTTATGTAGACCAAAGCGGACCTCAATCTTCGCAAGGGCAATATGCAGGACAAGCAAGCAGACAACAAAAGACCGTTAGAAATCGACCGCAAGCGGGTAAGGCAACAGATAAAAGAAACCCGGCTTCTTTTACCCGTCAACAAATGGGTAAGAAAGCGCGTTCGGGTGGGCATAGTCCCGGACCTGCACCAAGAGCTTATCCTAAAGATGGGGCCGGCGCCGGCAGTTATGACAGACAAGGTTATACCGAGCCGTATCGTACACCTCCTTCACAAGCCGGGTATGAGGCTCACAGGCTCTATGCTGCCCATCATCCTGCACAGCAACAAGCCTATTCCGAGCCATATAGCTACGAACACAATTACGACAATTACGAAGCTTACACTGATTCCGCTTATGATGACTATGGTACCCCTTATGATAGTTATAGCACCGGTTATAGCGGTTATAGCGATGGGGGAAACTTTGGAGACTATACTGACGACAGCTACTACTATGGCAATTCCCCCTATGAACAGGACGCCTATTACGGACAACGCTATCCTACTCCCCGGAACACCTTAGGCGGAGACCCCTATGAACATCTGACAAACCAGGCTCCCTGGGTAAAATGGGTTGCCCCGGTTCTTTCCGGAATTGTCTTCCTGGCCTGTGTCATTATCTTGATTCTTTTGCTTCGCTAAATATTGAAGTGGCCCTTCCTGAGGGCCACTTTTATAGTAAAGATTATTATAACTTTTAGCTAGTTACGGCTCTTACTTCTCCTATTCAATAATGCTCTCTTCCCATTGGGGATGGGCGGGAAAATGGAGAAGTTTTGCTATTGTGGCAGCTATATTGGCAAGGCCAAACTCCCCCTCCTTCAAACGCAGGCCCGGGTGCCCGTAAATGATACAGGGAACAGGGTTTAAGGTGTGGGATGTTTTAGCTTGTGCTTTGGGGTTAAGCTTCGGATCTTCCTGGTACATCTCTTCGCAATTGCCATGGTCAGAGAGTAAGATTAAGGTTATCCCTGCTTCATCCACCGCCTCAATAAGCCTTCCTAAAGCAAGATCGACAGCTTCCAGACCGATTAGGGAAGCTTGATAGTCACCGGTATGGCCGACCATATCACCGTTGGGATAATTTACTCGTAAAAAATCGTATTCTCCACCGGCAATAGCCTCAAGGAGGGCTTCCGTTATTTCATAGGATTTCATCCAAGGTTTTAAGGCAAAGTTAATTTGGTCGCCGGGTATTTCTTGCCAGACTTCCAATTCCTCAGAAAAGGGTTCCAACTTATTCCCATTCCAGAAATAGGTCACATGTCCAAATTTCTGGGTCTCGGAAAGGGCAAACTGCTTTAGCCCGTAGCGGTTCATTTGCTCCGTCAGGCAATGCTCAATATGCGGAGGATCGACAAGATAGTTTTTGGGGATGTGGAGGTCTCCGTCATATTCAAGCATACCGGCAAAATATACTTTCGGCACACGAATCCGGTCAAACTCCCTAAAGTTATCCCCCTCTTCAAAAGCCCTGGAAATTTCAATGGCACGGTCACCACGGAAGTTAAATAAGATGACCGCATCACCATCGACAATCGGCTTGACTTCACCGGCTTCATTCCCTATGACAAAGGGAGGGATATCCTGGTCAATTATTCCCGGACTTTCCCTGCGAAAATATTCTACCGCATCAAGGGCGGAGGGAAAGACTTTTGCCTCTGCAAGAACATGTGTTCTCCAGCCTCTTTCCACCATGGCCCAGTCTGCATTGTAGCGGTCCATGCTAATGACCATCCGGCCTCCACCGCTCACAATTCGGGCATGGAAAGCAGGGTCATTTAATCCGGCTAAGAAGTCTTCTAATTCCTTTATATATACGTGGGCACTTTGTGCTGCTACATCTCGTCCGTCAAGCAAGGCATGGATGGCCACTTTTTTTATGCCCTCTATTTTTGCCTGCTTTACAAGGGCCTTCAGATGGTCGATATGGGAGTGAACATTACCATCCGAAAGTAAGCCCAACAGGTGTAGGCTATGCGATTTCGCATGGGAAACGGCATTTTTCCAAGTGGCGGACTCTAAAATTCTTCCGCTTTCGATGGCTTCGTTGACGAGCCGGGCTCCTTGTGCGTAAATTTGCCCTGAACCGAGGGCATTATGGCCAACTTCAGAATTTCCCATATCCTTATCTGAAGGTAAGCCGACAGCCCGGCCATGCGCTTTTAATGTACAAAAGACTCCCTTTTCTTTAAGGTAACGTAAATTGGGTAGTTCCGCGTGTTTTACAACATTGCCGTGATCCTTCTCACTTAAGCCCACACCATCTAATATGACCAGCAGGACAGGCTTTCCGCCTCGGCCTTCTTCTCTCTTATGCATCGGCTACAATCCTCCAACATTTCTATCCTCTTATTCAAAATTCATCTCATCTGAACTTTATCCGTCAGGAGCAGAATATGGGCTTTACTATACCCACTCTAGCTAATCGGTCTGCCAAAATATTCTAACATCTTCTTACTTTAATCTCAGCACACTATAAAGAAATTAAGGACTTGGCCTATTGGGGCTTGAAAAGTCACTAAAACAAATTCACCTTGAGCCTATATTTAGGGGACACTTGATTTTACATTGATTTCACACTCATTTAACAAAAACTTATTTATCCATAATACAAATGGCGGATACTAAATACAGCCATTAAAAATGGAATATTTTTGGAGGTAACAATGAAAAAATTACAAACACTATTGAGCTTACTCCTCTCCCTTGCTCTCTGTCTTGGGGCTTTTGTATCTCTCGATACACAAGAAGTAGCTGCAGAAACCCTTGACGGGCAAATTAATATCTACACTCGTGACAGTGCTTCCGGCACACGCGAAGGCTTTGAAGCCGTTATCGGTTTCAAGGGCGAACTGGTTGAAACAGCCAACGAAGTCTCCTCTAACGGTGACATGGCCGCTAAAGTCGGACAAGACCCCTTCGGTATCGGTTATGTTTCCTTGACC
>JAMNZB010000047.1 GCA_023622515.1 Bacillota bacterium
TATTCCGGTCAAATTACGGTAATCTACCCGGATGAAACCGAAGACCATATTGAAGTGACAGTAACAGTTGAGTCCCAAACCCTATATAGCTACCAAGTCAATTACTTCATCCGCCTGGCCGACGGAAGGGATACGACCATTCCTGTACCCGGCACGACGGCAAAAAGCGGTAAACTGCCTGCCGGCTCGGCTGATATTGGTCCTTTGCCAACTACGGATAAGTATGAACCGGTTCCGGGGCAAAGTGTGAAGGTTACGATTGCCGTTCCTCCTGCAGACAATATATTCAACTATTATTACCTGGATAATGCTCCTGTAATTTATGGAGCAGAAAACAAGACAATTGCTTTGAGAGAGCCTTTTGACCATTTAGAGGGTGTCAGGGCAATAGACGTTGAAGACGGTGAAATTGATGCGGTTAACGTAAGCGGAAGAGTCAATACAAAGGAGCCCGGCAACTATAATTTGAAGTATAGCGTGAAGGATTCCGTTGGTAACATCACAACAGCAAGAAGAACCATTAGGGTCATTTCGATGAGTGAAAGCTATGAGCCGATAGTTGAAAACGAAGTAATCACAAGAGGCGAAGCCATTGATTTAACGGATAACGTCAGCAACCTGGATGAACTGCCGGAAGGCACGACCGTAACAGATACAACCTCTCCGGCGATTGATACGACAAAGATCGGCACTTATCAAGGTGAAATCACCGTTATCTATCCCGACGGAACAGCAGATATTGTTGAGGTAAGCATCACAGTTGAAGGCCAGCCCCTCTATCCTTACCAGGTCAATTACTACATCAGGCTTGCTGATGGAAGAGATACGACCATTTCTGTTCCCGGGATAAGAGCAAAAAGCGGTAAACTCCCTGCCGGTCCGGCCGACCTAGGTCCTTTGCCGGCTACGGATAAGTATGAGCCGGCTCCGGGACAAAGTGCTAAGGTTACGATTGTCGCCCCTACAAGGAGGGCCACTAATACTTTCAATTTCTACTATGTAGACGAGGCTCCCACAATTCATGGAGCGGACAATAAAACCATTACCGTAAGAGAAGCTTTTGACCACTTAGAAGGTGTTACAGCCACAGATAACGAAGATGGTGAGATTGATGCGGTTAACGTAAGCGGAAGAGTCAATACGAAGGAGGTCGGCAGCTACGTCTTAAGGTATAGCGTGAGAGATTCTGTTGGTAACAGTACGACCGTAAGAAGGATTATTCGCGTTGTTCCCATGAATGTGACCTATCAGCCAAGGGTTGAAGGGGAGATCGTTCCCTATGCCGGAGTAATTGATTTAACCGACAATGTCAGCAATCTGGATGAACTGCCGAAGGGCACGAGGGTAAAAGATACAACATACCCGGTTATTGATACGACAAAGGCCGGCCGATATAGCGGTCAAATTACGGTGACCTATCCTGACGGAACAGCGGATGTCGTTGGAGTAAGAGTCACGGTTGAGGCCCAAGCCCTTTATCCTTACCAGGTCAATTACTACATCAGGCTGGCTGATGGAAGAGATACGACCATTCCCGTTCCCGGGATGTATGCCAAAAGCGGTAAACTCCCTGCCGGCCCGGCCGACCTGGGTCCTTTGCCGGCTACGGATAAGTATGAGCCGGTTCCGGGGCAAAGTGAAAAGGTCATGATTGTTGCTCCTACAAGGGGAACTGCTAATAGCTTCAATTACTACTATATCGATGAGGCTCCCGTAATCAAAGGAGCGGACCATAAGACGATAACGGTGAAAGATCCTTTTGACCACTTAGGCGGTGTTACTGCGACAGATTATGAAGATGGTGACATCAAGACGATAAATGTGACCGGAAAAGTGAATACGGAAGAGGCCTCTATCTATACGCTAGAGTACAGCGTGACAGACTCTGTTGGAAATAGAACGACCGTAAGAAGAATGATTCGCGTTGTTCCCATGAATGTGACCTATGAGCCAAGGCTTGAAGGGGAGTTGGTCGAGTTTGGCGGAATAATTGACCTAAGGGATAACGTCAGCAACATAGACAAGCTGCCTGCCGGAACAAGAGTTGTTGATACAACAGTGATACCAATAGATACAACAAAACCGGGAAGCTATTTCGGTCAAATCACCGTAAGCTATCCGGATGGTTCAAGTGACGTTCGCATGGTTATCGTTACGGTAGCGGCAAAAGTGGTTCCCCCGACTTCGGCAACAGAAGTTCAGGCAACTCAAAGTGGAGAAATAAGGGCGACAGTGCCAACATCTCCTCCGGTGCCAACATCTCCTCCGGTGCCAACATCTCCACCGGCCCCAACATCTCCTCCGGCCCCAACATCTCCACCGGCGCAAACGACCCCAAAGGCTTCAGAACTGCCAAGTTTGAAGGATCCTCTTGTTTCCCGAACCGGTGAGAGCCTGGGTGTCCGTGGTATAGGCCTCTTGCTCCTAGTAGGAGCAGGCTTGCTTGTCCTGTGGCGTAAGATTATCCTATGGCGTAAGAAGGGATAGTCCTTACAGGTAGAGAGGGATGAAGAAAGGCTATATGAAATAAAAAACAAGAGAAGAATATAGGCTAAGTATAGCGGTTTAAAATTTGCAGGTGGCTTGGTATCAGTGGATTACTAAGCCATCTTTGCTTTCGGCCAGCCTCCCCCTTGCCTAATAAATAGAGGCTAGTAAAATACGTCTTGTTGTTGAATCAATAAAGTTCATAGGTAAGGGTGAAAAAATCTTATTTGTCTCTTGACAGGCCTTCGTACCAACTGTATTATCATGGATAGAACAGTTATGTGAGGGGGTAATCTATGGCGATTTTCCAGATTGACCAACAGAGCCGAATTCCTATATATGAACAACTGAGGCGGCAGGTACTTAGTCTTGCGGCAAGCGGTGTCTTGCAAAAAGACGAGCAAATGCCTTCTGTCCGCCAGCTGGCTGCTGAATTGGGGATTAACCCCAACACTGTTCAAAAGGCCTATCGGGAATTGGAACGAGAGTGCCTGATATACACTATTCCCGGAAAAGGATCTTTCATTTCGGAAAATGATGCTCATGTGCAGCATATCCGAGAGGTTGTCGAAGAAAGCTTTACCGGTACCATCCGGTCGGCCAAACGTTCCGGCTTCAGCAAGAATGATGTTTCGGAGATTTTTAATAAAAGTCTGTCTAAGGAGTATGATGGGCCTCTGCTTCCATCAGAAGAAAAGCTGGAGCAGAAACTGGCAGAAGAAAAACTGGAGCAGAAACTGGCAGAGGAAAAGCTGCAGCAGGAAAGAGTAGAAACAAGACAGCACCGAGCGGGAAATGAAGAATGTTTGCCTGAAAAGACAGGGAAAGAAGGGGCACAAAATATCATGCAAAGCATAGGGGGAAAAGACTGTGATTAAAGCAAATCGATTAAGAAAAACCTTCGGCAAGGTTGTGGCCTTAGAGGAATTAACTTGTGAGATAGGAAGCGGATCGATTTATGGGCTGATTGGCTCAAATGGTGCCGGTAAATCAACCTTTCTCCGTTTAATCGCAGGTATTTATAAGGCGGACAGCGGAACTCTCTACTATCAGGGGCAGGAAGTATACGGGGATACCGAACTGCGCCAAGAAATTATTTTGGTTCCTGACCAGCCCTGTTTTTTGACTAGTGAGAATTTGCATGGTATGGCTCATTTTTATCAGCAAGTCTATAAAAACTGGTCGAAGGAATTTTATGAGGAGTTATGTCGAATTTTCCCCTTGGATGTCGCTATGCCCCTGGAAAAAATGTCTAAGGGGATGCAACGCCAAGCGGCCCTAATCCTTGCCCTATCCGCAAAACCCAAACTTTTACTTTTAGATGAAGCTTTTGACGGGCTAGACCCGGTCATGCGAGAAAACTTAAAACGCCTTCTGGCTAGGGAGGTTGTCGAGTCGGGGCTAACCTGCATTATCGCCTCGCACAATTTGCGAGAATTGGAAGGTTTTTGCGACTACATCGGCCTCTTGCATGAGGGCAGTTTGATTTACGAACATGAACTGGAGAGTATGAATCTCGGGGTCTATAAATTACAATGTGCTTTTTCCGCCCTGCCAAGCCGGGAGAAGCTGGAAAACTTAGGTCTGGAAGTCTTGCATTATGAGCAAAGGGGGTCTATTTTGCAACTGGTCCTCCGCAATACGCGAGAAACGATTGAGGAGCAAATCAACCCCTTAAGGCCCTTGATTTTGGACTTGCTTCCCCTGACCCTGGAAGAACTTTTCATTTACGAACTGGAGGTGAAAGGCTATGCGGTCCAAAGTCTCCTTGCCTAAGACCGGCTTTTTATTTGCCCGAGAAATTAAAGAGAATGGGGTATGGCTCTTTGTCGTCACGCTTTTGCTTGTCCTGGTGGAGCCCTTTTCCCTGTATTTGAGCGGGATTACGAGTGAACGCTTAGAAGGGAACCGGCTTTGGTACGATAACTACACAAAAGGCTTTGATTCCAACTTTTATTATAACTGGGAACACTTGGTCCAAGTCCTCTTTGCCTTTATTTTTTTCCTGGCTCTTACTTTTTTAAGCTACCACCTATTTTCCTTTTTCTTTGAAAAGAAAAGTAGTGATATGTGGTTTTCTTTCCCCATTTCCCGAGGGAAACTTTTTGCCGGTAAATATTTTGCGGGCCTTATTTTAATCCTTGTTCCCCCCTTATTGACTTTCTTATCATGCTGCCCCTCTTCTTTTCCGGACCGGCCCACTTGGAAGTCTTTTTTACAGGCTGGTTCCTAAAGAGACTACGCTTTTTCCTCCTACTCATTAATTTCTTCAGCATCAGTGTATTATCGATTACTTTGGCCGGGACCTTTGCGGAAGCCCTGTTCATTAATGTGACCATTCAACTGGTTATTCCGGCCCTCTCTTCCATGGGCTATCACTATATGCAAGATTCTGCCAGCGGCTATTTCGGCTGGACAGGACTGGACCAATACAAGGTCTTCACCCTATTCTCGCCAAGCCTCCGTATGCTGATAGAGCCTATGTATAGAGAGGATGCTGTTTCTAATGTAGTCCTTCTTGTCGTCCTGGTCTTGCTTTGTGTTTTTGCCTTTATGAGGCGGCCTTCTGAAAGGACGGGCTCCAGGCTGGGCGAACGTAAAGGCGGTTTTCTCCTAGGTATCGTCTGGACTGTTTTTGTCGGCATGTTTGGCGGACTCTTTATAGAGGGTGTCTTGAACAGGCAAAGTGTTGCTGTCTATTTTTTCTTTTTCCTCCTCTTTGGCTTTTTCGGCCTTGTGGTCTACCGTCTTTTCGTCAAAGCCAAAATCCGGGGGAGGGGACTTGAAATGGCTGTTTCTCTGGGGCTTTCCCTCTTCCTCTTACTGGCCTTTACCTTGTCCATTGAACTTGGCTATACCGAAAAAGCGAGGACAATAGCGGCAGAGGAACTGGAGAGTATGATTCGTTTTAACTATGCTCAGTATCCCTGGCGAAGTAAGGCGAATGAAGAAGTGTTGTTCTCTCGAGAAGCAGACCCTGAACTGTTCAGCAAATTGGTCACTATCTACCAAGAAGCGCCGCGTCTTGCTAAACGGCAAGGATTTATCAATAGAGAAGCGGAAAAAATGCATGAAGCTTGGGATGTTCTCTGGAAGACCAAGGATGGTCAGATTTTGCGGGGTAGGATTGCTGCGGAAAGCTTACCTGCCGTTATAGAGGAAATAGGGGAGAGCGCCCTCTATGCCCCCTGCTTAGACTTGCGCTCTCGCCAAGGACAAGATGGTGATGCCTATTACCTCTACTTCCGGGTTTTTGATCATTCCGATGAGAATAGAGAAGGGCAGGCGGCTGATTTTCTGAAGAAAATAAAGGCCTACCCCTTCCTCCAAGCGCTAAAAGAAGATGATCCTTTCTTCTCTTTATGGGGTGAAGCTGTCATAGAGAAAGCGGTAAACAGTTATGACGCCGAGATGATAGGCTCATCAGGCCATATCCCTATCCGCCTGGACGCCCGAGAGGGAGAAATCCTGCTCGGAAAGCTCGAAGAGGATTACAAGGCTGACGATAAATATGCCCGACCAGCTTATCACACGGAGCCGTTTGAATATAGTCAAGCTATTTTTGAAGAATTAGGCATTCTTTATAGGGAAGATATTCGCCTCTTCGTTATACGGGAAGTGGATATCCCCCATCTTTCTCCGGACTACGATGAGTATGACCGGATGATTCCCTGGGAGGCGGGGGAAGGCCGGCCAAAAACTAAGGGAAGCTATGTCTTAAGAGAATACTTATATGAGGAATACTGTCCAAGAACGATGGAATATCTCGCTGAATTATTTATAGGAGGCCAGGAATAATGCATACCGTCAATCAAGATAAAATGAAAGCTAATTTCTCAGGCTTATGGGCCTATTGGAAGTGGCAGATGCAGAGGTCTTGGTATCTGGTTCTGATTCCCAGCCTGGTGCAATTTTTGCTGCAAGGCTTGCCCCTTCTTCTACGCAGTGGGAATCGTCCGGGTGCCTACATGATTACCGTCAATTACAGTCTTCTCTTTCTTTTGAACCTCCTTTTTGTGGTCATCATTGTCCACCGCTTATTTTCCTTCTTGCATAAAAGCGAGAGTGCAAACTTCACTTTTGCCTTGCCCTTGACCAGAAGCTCAATTTATTTTTGCCTCTTGAGCGTATATTTTCTTTTAATCCTTTTTATGCGGGGCCTGTCTTTTGTGCAGAACATATTCGTCTTCTCTGATTTCATACCGGAAATCCTCAAAGAGGAAGCCTTTGTTTTAATTCTTTTACTGGCCTCGGCCGCTTTTTTAAGCTACTTCTATACGGAGGCGGCCAATGGCTTTAATGCCCAAACTTTTGCCCTTGCTATCAATATCTTATGGCCTTTGTTCTATCTCAGTGTCCATATTTATGGTTCCTCCTATTTATACGGCTTTGCCATGCGCGATTGGAGCTTATTATTATCCCCTTACTTTACCGGAATTACCCAAGGGTTTAGCCCGGGAAAAATCCTGTACTGGCTTTGCTTTACCCTTGTCTTTGTCTTGCTGGCCTTTTTGCACTTTCATTTGCGGCCGGCAGAAAAGAGCGGCCGCTATGAGGAAGGCAGCAAAAACTATTTATTCGTGAAGTTTTTGGCAGCTATTGTCGCAGCCTTGCTCTTTGCCTATATACTGCATGAACTGCGAAACAGGATTCTTGCCCGTTCTGAGGCGGATAGGCTTATTCTGTTTATCGGCTTAGTATGTGGTGTCCTCCTCTCCTCCATGGTTTTGGACTTGGTCTTCATGCGGGGTAGGGTAAAGTTTTTCCCCTCCTTTGCCAGAGCTTGCCTAGGTTTGATTCCGGTTCTTGTGATTTTGGCCGTTTTTGCGACAGGGGCCTTTGGTTATACGAGGCGTTTGCCGGATGTGGACGATACGAAAGAACTGGAACTATCCAGCCGGAAAGAGTTGGGAGGAACCTTTATTCCCAGCTATTATCGGGGAATCCACGATGAGCAAGACCCGATCTCCCTAACCCTCCGGGATAAAGACCAAATTGCGGGAATCAAGAAGCTTATGGAGCGTCAGTACTGTGAGGAAAATCCGGGCCTCAAGCTGCCTCACAATATCCTCAGCATGGAAAAATCGGAGGGCTATCTTAAGGAGAACTATGGGGAACCCTTTAGCTATAAAATGGCGGTACGTTGGCAAGAGGAGGGCCGGCCCTTCTCCTTCATAAGATATATCCCCTTTTATGCCGAACCGGAAGGAACAGTCTTGAGCGAGCTGACTAAGGACCCCGCCCTGGCTCTTTTCTTCCACCACTATGGTCAGAGAACGATAGTCAATGACTATTATTTTGAGTCCGGCCAAGATGGGGGAGGGAAGAAGACTTGTGATGTGGAACATAAGGTGAACGACCCCTGGTTTATTACTTTACGCAACTTCTCCTATATGCCCCGCTACTATGCCCGTGAGGCAGAAATCTTACATGCCTTGCTTAAGGACTATATGGCCATGAGCCGGGAGGAACGGGAAGCCCTCTATCAATCATCGGATTATGTCTTGGTCATAGAGGGCTATTATCTGGAAGATGCCGCCCTTCTTCCGCTTGCCGCGGAGGCCGGCGAAGCGGGCCTAGCAGAAGAGGATTCAGCACAAATACAAACGACGGTGATCTGCGATAGCCTGGGGAGTGAAACACTCCTGCGTCAAGAACGAGAGATTCCCTATAGGTTAAGACTACCCTTTACTGAGGATGCCGACCAGCTGAAAGACTATCTGGATTCCGCCTATGAAGCCTATCAAAATGAAAAGCGAAATGAAAAAGGGCTGTGGTAGTAAATCAGTAGAGTCTCCAAAACTTATCCTGAATCTAGCAAGCATTTTTGTGGTATCATCTATCCGTGGTATTTTAAATTATATTATTTAGGGAAGATATTTTTGACGGGAGGATGTTTGTGAGGACTCTTATAGGGAAGATGCCGCCTTTGCTGCATGACTTACTTGTTGATTTCTTTGGTACTTTTTTCGTTGGCTTAGGTTTATATAACTTTGCCTCGGTTGCCGGCTACGCCCCCGGAGGCGTTTCCGGAGCCTCTTTGATTGTGCAAGAGTTATTATCCAAAGTAGGTATTGCTTCAACCTTGGGTGTCCTGAACATCTTGTTCAATATCCCGATTATCATTTTTTCCTGGCGTTATGTGGGAAGAACATATTTGCTCCGCTCTTTCCGTACAACGGTCATGCTCTCTTTGGTCATGGACCTGGTCTGCCCCCTCCTTCCTCTTTATGAGGGTGCCCCCATCTATTCCGCCATTTTTGGCGGGGCCTTTGTCGGTTTGGGCCTGGCTATTGAGTTTGGTAACAACACCTGTACCGGCGGAGCAGACTTAATCGTCATGTCCTTCAAGAAAATTATCCCTCATATGTCCTTAGGCCAGCTGACCCTGATTATCGACGGGGCAATTATTGTGGCCGGTGGTTTTGTTTTTGGCAATATTGATGCGGTCTTTTTGGGGATTATCTTCTCTTTCTTTGTGACCCGCGTCATGGATATTGTGATGAGCGGGGCGCTTTCCGGCAAGATGGCCCTAATCATCACCGATGACGGCCTTGGCATGGGTAAGCAAATTGATGAAAAGGTTAATAGGGGAGCTACGATTATCCAAGGGAAAGGGGCCTATAGCGGGCAAGATAAGGAAGTTGTACTCTGCGCCATGAGCCGCCAGCAGCTCCCTGTATTACGTAAGGTAATCCAAGAGTTTGACCCCAAGGCCTTGCTCATTGTTCTTGAGTATAACGAGGTATTTGGTACGGGCTTCCAGTCTTTTATTGACCATTGACAGTGAAACTTTAGATGGACTGAGTGAGAAAATACAAGAAGGGCAGCTTGCTTACCGTAACTGCCCTCTTTTAAATCCTATTCCCTGCTGGCTTTGCCGCTCTCTAAACTCGCTTTGCCGCTCCCAAACTCGCCGGCCTATTATACTTTTCCCCGAGGGATGCTTCCGCTCTATTTGTTATTCAAGCTCCCAGTCCTCGGCACCGAGGAAATAGTAGGGGTTTTTCGGGTCGAAGTTTTTCAGGCGCTTTGTGGCAAAGATGTAGGACTCGCTGCAGATAGGCAGCTGCTTCTCATTCTCTTTAAGGACCACAAACTGATTGGTTAGCAGGGCATCGGCATAGCTAAGATCGCTTTCTTCGCTGTATAAGATGCTTTCGCTGACCGCTTGAAAAGTAACGTAGATGCCTGCTTGGACAAGGTTTTCTTCAAAGGTTTTCGCGAAGGCGCTGGCAAGCTCATCTTCCAGGGGATAACAAAAGAGCATGGGAGGCAGAAATTGTGCTGTTTTGCCCGCATCGATGAGGGCCTTGAGCTCTTCCTCCGGTGTGAAATTTGTGATATAGCCTTCCTTGGCTAAAAGCTTCAGAGCCTCTTGCATCCTTATTTCTAGAGCAATATTTTGTGTGGAAAGTATAGGGAAGGTCTTGTCCTCATTCCTTTGGCTGGGCGCAGCAAAGGTTTTTATGGCGGTGTTCCGCTTCAGGTCTTCCTGGTTTGGCGATAGTAAGAGCAGGGCTTCTAGGATGCTTTCATTTGCCAGGGGAGAGTTGCTTGCTTCTTCTGTATGTTCAACCAGGCAAAAGCGTAAAATCTTGCTGGAGGGGACGACAAGCAGTTTGTAGCCGGCCTCCTCTAAGGCGCGCTCCTCTTCCTCGGCAACAGCAGGTGCAAAGACCAGGTCGGCCTCGCTTTGGATGGCAAGAGAAATGGCCTCGGCAGGACTGGTGCGAAGGATATCAATCTTATTGATAAGCATCTTGCTTTCCCCCCTTGTGCTTTTGCTAGCAGGGGCGGGTTCGGGATTGCGAATAAGTTCTATCAGCTCATTGTTGGGTAGGTAGTTCAGACTGAAGGGTCCGCTGCCTGCACCCTTATAATAGGATTTTGCCAGTTCTTCCTCAGAAAGAAGTTGCCTGTTGTCTGCACCAAGGCTTCTGTCTGTTGAAAAAGAACTGCCCTGGTGGATAAAGTCCAGACTAAGCCACTCTTCAGGCGTAAAGGCCCACCATACATAAGCCGGGAGAATTGGCGTCCGCAGAATGGCGGTTTCTGCCGGAGACATATTTTCTTGGAAATGCAGGGCCATTTCATAGTCATTGATAATTTCCAGGCCGGAAATAGAAAGAAAGGGCATCTTAGCAGTACTTTTTATATTCTTAGCCACTTCCCCCTCAGCTGCTTCGGCAGCCGGCACTTCCGGACTGTTTTCCCCGGCTAGGGGATCCGTATCTTCATTTGTTTTGGTCAGGTCTTCAAAAGCAAGGAGATTCTTGAAAAAAGGGTATTTCTCCAATAGGCCCGGCGTGTGTAAAATTGTGCTGAAACTATAATAGAGATCGCGTGTTGTTACAGGCTGGCGGCTATCCCAAAACAAGTCGGCCTTTAAAATAAGCCGTAAACTTTTACCGTCCTCACTCCACTCAAAGCTCTCCAGAAGGGTGTATTTACCCTCGCCAATGCCGCTATAAAGCGGACGGTACAAAAATTGAGCAATCAAGGCATCGTAGGGTGAATCGAGGATGAAGGGATTAAAGTGTAAAGAAGCCAGTCGCTCATCGTCGTAAGCCGTATCATCTTCTTTGGGAATCACCATAGAAAGGCGGTCGGCTTGCTGTCCAAAGTAAGGGCCGTCTTTTTCTTCCAAGTAGCTATACTCGGGGTTTGCGACTTCTTGCCGGCTGCCATCCTCAACACTTGTTTCCTCCGACTCCTGCTCCGAATTTTCTTGGGAAGGAGATTCAGCGGGTAGTTCTTCTGCGTAGAAAGGAAGCGCCGGGAAAGAAAGGCAAAAACTTATTACAAGAAGGTAGCTTAGGAGTTTACAGACCTTCTTTTTACAGAAGAGCCGGTTTGTCTTGGTCGCGCCGGCTAAATTAACTGAATTAGCCAAGCTTTTCTTGCGTGTCTCTTTTATTTTCATTGTGCCCCATCCTTTCTTTCTTGTTATATAGGATACCTATTATGCCAGGGTGATAAAAGCTATATGTCTTATGCTAGAGCGATAAAATCTGTATGTCAAAATCTATTCAAAGCGAAGAGCCTTTATCCCATTTTAACATCGGATTGTTAAACATCGGCTAAAAACGCATAATGTAACTAGAATTTAACTTGCAGGAGTATTTTGCATATAGGTAAAATAAAATTCTCTGCTACTCACTGAGATTGTAGTGATTAGGGGTGGGCCCACTGTATTGGGAAAATCTCTATAGCTTGCAAGGGAAAGGGAATTTACTGTGGTCTTTTCGAGCTTATTTTTTCTATACGCCTTTTTGCCGCTTTGTATGATTGTTTATGAAGTGCCGAAAAGCTTATCAGGCAAAAACTGGATTTTATTAGGATTTTCAATATTTTTCTATGCCTGGGGTGAGCCCTTCTGGATTATTCAGATGCTCTTGTCGGGCAGCCTGGTCTATCTATGCGGCCGTCTTATGGATGACAGTATGAGGAAGAGAGAGCTCTTCCAAAGTCGATTTTTTCTGGCTTTAGGTGTTTTTTCCGCCCTAATTCCCTTGCTGGTCTTCAAGTACAGTGACTTTTTTTTGGAAAATATCAATGCCCTTTTTTCTCTATCTTTACCCTTAACAAATTTCGGCCTGCCAATCGGTATTTCTTTTTACACCTTTCAGATTATTACCTATATCGTTGACCTATACAGGGGAGAGTGCAAGGTGCAAAAACGCCTGGATTACTTCCTTTTATACGAATCCTTTTTCCCCCAGCTGATTGCCGGCCCTATCGTTCGTTACACGGATATTGAAGAACGTCTCATGGCCCGTTCTGTCTCTATGCACGACAGGGCACAAGGGGCAAGGCGCTTTGTCATCGGCTTGGCCAAGAAGTGCTTAATTGCCAACTATGCGGGAAGTCTGGTGGAGGAACTGCTGGCGGGGGGGAGACTCGCCCAATTGTCGGGTTTGGAGGCGCTTCTGGGTATTCTTGCCTACACTTTCCAAATCTATTATGACTTCTCCGCCTACTCCGATATGGCGATTGGCCTGGGCCGTCTGTTCGGTTTTCGCTTTTTGGAGAACTTTAACTACCCCTATATCTCCAAGACCGTTACTGAGTTTTGGCGGCGTTGGCATATGTCACTAGGTAGTTTCTTCCGTGACTATGTCTATATTCCTTTGGGGGGGAACCGCAAACGCCACTATCTGAATCTTTTCATTACCTGGTTTTTGACGGGCTTCTGGCATGGGGCTTCTTGGAACTTTATTTTATGGGGCCTATACTTCTTTGTCTTTATTGTCTTGGAAAAAATCTTCCTTGCCCGTATTTTAGACCGCCTGCCCAAGTTTGTTTCCTATCTCTATATGCTACCGGTTATTGTTTTTGGCTGGGTCTTGTTTTACTTTACCTCCCTGGCGGATATCGGCCTCTTTTGCCGGCGCTTATTCTGCCTGGACGGTCATGCTTTCTTGAATCTTGAGGGCCGTCTTATCCTAAAGCAAAATCTCTTGTTTTTTCTTATTGCCCTGGTTGGCTCCTTGCCGATTATTCCGGCTCTCAAAAAACGAGTTCAAAAGCAATATAAGCCTCTGGATTTATATAGTTCAACCGCTTATGTGGCCTATAACTCATTAATTATTTTCGTGTTACTATTACTTAGCACAGCCTCTCTTGCAGGCTCAAGTTATAACCCGTTCTTGTACTTCAGGTTTTAGGGAGGAGGGATAGTCTATGATGGGACGTAAAAAAGAAAAAGCATTTAAGAGACCGCGTCAGGTAAAATTATCAGCTCCTCAAAAGAGGCCGGAAGAAGCTTCGGCGAGTCAGGTTCCCCCTTTGCAAAAGCCGACAGTCATTGACCGGGCCCGTAGGCCGAGAGCCCCTATTTCCGGAAAAATGAAGTCCAGGCAGTTCACCCCTGAAGAAAGACAGGAACAACATGTTGCCTCAATGCGCAAGAGGAAGCTGGCTGAGCAAGCCCGTAAGAAAAAAGACAGACGGCGGCCATTTCCGCCACAAAAAGCGGGAGATGCCCGTAAGGCTGCACAAAAGGCAAGGCGGAATGACCTCATCATCTTCCTGACCTTCTTGCTTCCTCTAGTCGTTTTTTCTATTGTCTTCCTCTTTTGGCCGACTTCAGACATTTCTTCCCGGGAAAACAGGGCCCTGGCTCAAAGACCTAAGTTTTCCTTTGAAGCATTATTGAAGGGTGATTTTTCCGCAGCCATGGATGCCTACTATGCTGACCAATTCCCTTTCCGGGAGTCGCTAATTGCTGTAAACAAGGGTTTAGAGGGTGTCTATGGCCTCTTGGCCATCTCCCCGGCCGGTGATGATATCCATCTTATTACCGCTAAAAAGGATGATGGCGGTCAAGGGGCAATTGAACATCCTCCGCTTGCGGCAGGCAGCCCGGAGGAAGAGTCTTTGTCCCAAGGGGAAGACCCTGCTGTAGAAAGCAAAGAGAAGAATGTGCCTGTCCGTGAGGTTAGAGCGACGGAATTTAGGAATGAGGAAGACCGCAAAAGCGACTATCAAACAAGCAATATTGTCATTATCAAGGGTCAGGCCATGGAGATCCATTATTATTCCCCGGAATTTACCGAGGACTATGCCAAGCGGATTAATCATCTTCGCTCTATTATGCCGGAGGATAAACGGGTAATCAGCTTAGTGACCCCTACGGCTGTTGCCTTTTACGGTACGGAAGAACTACGGACCGGGTCCTATTCGAATTTTTCTGCGATTCAAAATATCTATAAGCATGAGGCGGATACTATTTATAAAGTCGATGCTTATACAGAACTGGCTGCCCATACGGATGAGTATATCTATTTCCGCACCGACCACCACTGGACAGGCCGGGGGGCCTATTATGCCTACAAGGCTTTTTGCGATACTCTGGAGCTTGAAGCGACAAGTCTTGAAGACATGACCTTAACCATGCCGGAGTCAAGCTTTTTAGGTTCTCTCTATGGCTATACGGGGCAAAGCCCTCTCTTGCATAATTCAGCTGACCGGGCAGAAATCTTCCTGCCTAAGCACCAGGCCTATTACGAGTACTATGCCGACGGGACATACGACAACCCCATTTCCGGTACCCTGCTCTATGCCGGCGGGGACCATGATAACCACTATATGAACTATCTTGGCGGTGATGTGCCCCTAGGCTATATAGAGAGTGAAGTAGCAAACGGAAAGACGATTTTAGTTGTAAAGGATTCTTTCGGCAACGCTTTCATTCCCTATCTGATTGACAACTATGAACATATATATATCGTAGATCCCCGTCAATACGAGTCGCCGCTCTTAGACTTAGTCATTCAAAAAAGTGTGGATGATATCCTGGTACTGAACTACACCTTTGCTGTTTCCAACCAAGCCTGGCTGGGCGGTTTTGACTACATTACCGGTTACCAGGCCGACTCGCCGCTTACGAACTAGAATGGAGTGGGCTCCTTAGCCCTAATCACTAGACTAGGCCGGAAAGACGAATATACCTAGCGCTTAAGCCCGCCATTTTTTCCACAGCTGCAGGGCTTTCATCAGGAGCCTGTATAAGAGAGGGCGGGCCGGATAGTCATATTCCCCGGCAGTTTCTTCGACGATGGGGTTAAAGTGTGATTTGAAAGTAGCAAGGCCATCATCAAAAGTGCCTTCCAATCCCCCGAGATTATATTTTGTACAACCGGCAGAAAAGGCCCAGCTAATGCCGTGGTGGTAGAGGCTCCAGACTGCCGGCAGGCGGGCATAGCGCTCGTCCGAGGCGGCATAGGGCATTTCTGCAGCCTGCCCGTAGCGGATGGCCAGAATCCCGGAAGGGTACTCTTTAAAAGGCTCATCCTCCGGCAGGCTTGACTCGAGTTCAGCGTAAAAGCTAAGGTCTTTCTCCCGCGAGACGACTTGTTCCTCAAGCTGCCTTGCCTTCCTCGGTGCACGTTCCTTAATCTGTTCAATTTCCTCTTCCAGAGCGGCCTTATTTTTCTCCGCCACTCTTTTTGAATGCCCCAGATTGAAATGTGAAAGAGATAAGAGGGCATCACTCCCATAGGCCTCCAGAATTCTTTGGAAGTAGGCTTTATTTCTCAGCTTGATGCCTTGCCGCTCTTCAGTCCGTTTGATGAGCTCGGAAAAAGCCTCCAAGCCATTCTGTCCCAGATCTTTTATGGAAATAGCATAACGGTCCGCTTGTTTTAAGTTATAGCGAATCTTGCCGCGGGGCGGCTCCTCCCATAATTCTTTGCGAATCAAGGCTTGAAAGCGAGGTTGAATGGTATCTTCCATAGCCAGACTGTTCTCCTTGAAGAGGTAACCGGCTTTGTTAAAACTCTTATGCAAAGTTTCCGGAGGAAAAAGCTCTTTTTCCTTATTCTCACGAAAATCTTGGATGCTGCCCTCGCGGATGACCACCGGTGGATGGATACGCAAAAAGATAGCTTTGTTTTTCTTGGCAAAGGCTGCCAGCTCACTAAGGAATCTTTCAAGCACAGCCACATTATGGTAATCAAGAAGGGGACCATGGGGAATATACCAGAAGGCATAGGAGAAGAGGAGGGGGCGAACAAGAATTTGACAGGCAGCCAGTAAATGGCCCTCTTTATCACGCAAGCCGGCCCGGATAGGAAGCCATTCCGCCTTTACCGAGGCCCAGGGTGAGGATTGCAGGATATTGCAATAGGGGTGATTTTTGGCAAAGCTATCGTATTCTGTAAGTGAAAGGTTACTGTCAAAATAATATTCTTGCTGCATAGATACTCCGTACTTCTAACTCTTTTGATGATCTTTATTCGTGAGCTCTTTTTACCCGTATACGCTGTTCGTCATAGTCTGACAAGCTATAAGTGCTTTTACCGAGACCGGCCACCCTTAACTGCTCTTGTCCTGATAGGCGGCGAAGGAAGCTCGGGAAAGCAGTCTTTCTGTATAGATTCTACAATCTATCCCCTCTCTCGCCAAATGCTTATATAGTATCTTTTTCGTCAGTTCTATCTCATGACCCTCCTCATAGATGGCAAAACAAGCAGGTCCGCTTCCGCTAAGGTTGGCGTATAGGGGGTCTGTTCTTGAAAGCAGATCCAAAATACAAGCGATTTCCTTATAGGTCTTGGCTAAAAGGTCTGTGAAGTCATTACGAAAGCCGGTTTGAAATAAGTGAGGGTCAAGAGGCCAGGGGGCAGCTGTTAGTGAGATTTTGCGAGCCTTCTCCCCCCGCTCTATGTCCAGCAAGCCATAGGCCTGGCGGGCGGAAATTTCCAGTTCAGGTGTGACCAGCAGTAACTTAAATTCCGGAATTTCCGAAAGCGGCTCAACAATATTTCCACATCCGCGAATCCTTGCACAACCCTTTTCCAGGAAAAAGGGAACATCAGATCCCAGCTGAAAGGCGAGCTCATATAACTTTTCTCCGGGAAGACAATGCTTGGGGAAAAGCTTTTGCAAGGCAAGTAAGGTCGTGGCAGCATCAGAAGACCCGCCACCAAGCCCGGCTGCGGAGGGGATTTGCTTTTCCAGGTAAAAATTTAAGGATATGGGGCTCTTTGTGGCAAGGAGCCAGGCCTTAGCAGCTTTATAGACAAGATTATCTTCCGGTACTGAAAGACCCGTGTCATTAGTCTTCAAAGAGATAGCTTGCCGGCCTGATTTTTGACAGCTTACATAGAGCCTGTCAAAGAGGCTGATGGTATGCATAATGGAGTCCAACTCATGTAAGCCTGAATCTGTTATCCGGCCAATGCGTAAATCCAAATTAATTTTTGCCGGAGCTAAAAAACAATGTTGCTTCATCATACTTTCCCCACCTGAAAACCTTTCCGGAAAGTTAAATCCGGTTTTGTCCGGTATTTTTGACAGGAATCTTTACCGGGAATTCTTTTACAACTCCCTGCTTAAAAGCTCGCTGATGAGTTTAAGCATACTCCCCTGTATATTTTCACTTTATCTTTCTCCATTATAGAGAGATTTCGCAAGGCAGCAAGGAAGCCTTGCAAGAGAATTTATCGGGTCAGGGATTGTAAAAAGAATAAATGAAGAGTGGGCTGCTTTAAATATTGTCCATAAAAAGAGAGCTCAGGCTAAACGAGACAAATTCTTGTTTAGCCTGAGTGCACACTTGTGTAGACTAGCGAAGGCTAGAATTCTACTCCTCATCTAAAGAACGTACTATACTGATTGCTCAATTCAGTCAGCTAGACTTTGCCAGCTGTTCGTCTTTGTTTTCTGACGACGTGAGGAGTATAACACAGCTTATCGACAATTTCAACATTAAGCACAAAGTATTACGAAAAGTTTTAGGCAGGCTGCATAAATGGGGAAAGTGGACAAAATAATTTTCTCTGTGTATGGTAAAATAGCCTAAGCTTGAAAA
>JAMNZB010000044.1 GCA_023622515.1 Bacillota bacterium
GACCACGACCACGAGCATGAAGATGAAGAACACGATCACGATCACGACCACGCCCACGACCATGTCCATGGAGAATTTGAATGGATTGGTGAATTTGAATTTGCTAAAGGCGAGTATCTGCTCCACTTCGGTGCGAGTCCTGATGAGACTATGAGGGTTGGCTTTGTCAAACTGGGAGACAATATTACAGACTTAGAACACCACGCTGCCCACCTTATGGCTGTTGAGGGAGAAAAAGTCGAAAATGATAGTCGTTTTGAGGCAAAACCCGACTACACCTATGAACTGCAAATGGACCCGGAACATGGACACTTCCACTTCAATATAGAAGAAGAGGGTAGATATGCAATCATTACAGAACACCTGCCATCAGAGAACAACCTGCAGGTATTCGATAAGGATAAAAATGAGCTTGTTCCAGAAAAAGAGCATGAATTTGACCACCATCATGACCACGACCATGAGCATGATGAAGACCATGATCACGAGAATGATGAATAGGACAAACGGAGGTAACATATGCATCTAGCAGATGGTGTATTGGGTCCGGCCATGGTGGCCGTGACCTACACCGCTTCAGCAGCAGGTATAGCCTATGGAATAAAGAAAACGGATAATGATGATATTCCCAAGATTGCCCTGATGGCCGGTACTTTCTTTGCCGCCTCGCTTATCTCGATTCCGATTCCGCCTTCTTCCGTTCACCCCTTGCTATGCGGGCTGATAGGCATTATCTTGGGAGGAAAATCAGCGCTGGCCTTCTTTCCTGCCCTGTTTTTACAGGCGCTTTTATTTCAGCATGGAGGTCTGACAACTTTAGGGGCAAATACCATATTATTATTTGTTCCTGCGCTTGTCTCCTCCTTGCTTTATCGCAAATTAAAGCTGAAAGCTCTCGTAAAGGGAACAATTGTTGGGGCTCTATCTGTTGTAATGACGGTATTGATACTCATTGGAATCTTATTTTTAACGGATGAGAGGTTTGCAGCCGGTGATTTTTCTGTAATTAAAATACTAATCCTGACTCATTTGCCGCTTGTGCTTATAGAGGGAATTCTTACAGGTGCGGCAGTACAATTCTTAGAGAAAACGAAGACGGATTGGATTCATGAAAGGGAATAAGAGTATGAAAAAAAGTATAGCAATAGGGCTAACACTAGTTTTTTTGTTCGTTCCGATGCTTGTTTTAGCCCACGGCCTTAATATTATTTTGCTTGAACCCGGAGTTTTGAAGGCTGAATATGAAGGTGGCGGTTTTTCCCCACGAATGGTCTTTACTCTTTATGATGCTGATGGCAAAGTAGTACTTGAGGGCCCAATTGATGAAAATGGTGAGTTTCACTTTGATAAAAACTTAGATTTTGAAAAGGCTGTAGTAGATGATGGCATGGGACACAGGGCTACTTATGTAAAAGGGGGTAAACCCAAGACGGAAATTCCGAAAGTCCCTGTTGTTATAGCGGTGTTTGCTGTCGTCGGAATAATATTCTATGTATATAATAAAAAGAAAGAAAATGCTTAGTAGGAATAAATAAGGATATAAGAGTGAGAATATGACAAAAGAAAATTGCGCTAATGCTGACAAATTAAATAAGTTAGAGAGGCATACTGTCATTGCTGAGGACGGGGTAAAACCCGTCCTGCTGGCGGTCAGCTTCGGAACTAGTTACAAAGAGACTCGCGAAGCGACTATCGATGCCATTGAGGCTGCTCTTGCTGAGGCTTATCCCGAATACCAAGTTCGCAGGGCTTTTACCTCGCAGATGGTAATAAATATTCTGGAAAAGCGTGATGGTTATAAAGTTGATAATGTGACTGAAGCTGTGGAGCGTTTGATTGGCGACGGGGTCAAGGAAGTGCTGGTTCAACCAACGCACGTCATTCCCGGCTTCGAGTATAACGACATGTTAGAAAAGCTTTCCGCTTATAGAGATAAGTTTACAAGCTTGCAGGTCGGCAGAGCTCTGCTTACTTCCGATGAGGACTATGATACTTTGGTTAGCGTCTTAAAGAAGGAAACCGGCAAGTACAATGGAGAAGACACGTCGCTTGTTTTCATGGGACACGGTAGTAGGCATGAAGCGAATGAAGTTTATATAGAAATTGAAAGGCGCCTGCATGCTGCAGGTCTGACTAATTACTTTATAGGCACGGCTGAGGGGACACCTCTAATCGATGAGGTTCTAGCAAAAGTAAAGGCCGGTAATTATAAGAAGATTGTTTTGCTTCCCCTAATGATTGTTGCCGGTGATCATGCCAGCAATGATATGGCCGGGGATGAAGAAGGGTCTTGGAAAGATATCTTCACTAAAGCAGGTTATGAGGTCGAATGTGTCCTCACCGGTTTAGGTGAGTATCAGGGTATTAGGCAGATGTTTATTACCCATGCCGGTGAAGTTATGAACTAGATTTTTTAGATGTAGCTAGTAGCGTGAACAGGGCATGTAAGAGAAAAGTTGAAGGCAGGCGTTTCCGGGATTAGTCTTGGAAACGCTTGGCTATCGGAGTCATAGTTTAACAAGCTAGAAAGGGGTGGGTGGTTTAGGTCTATGAAAAGCACAGTAGCCAGGCTTGTTCTGGCTGGAACCCATAGCGGTTGCGGTAAGACGATGGTCACCGGTGCCATCTTGCAGGCACTGGTTAATCGAAAGTTGAAAGTTGGCGCCTTCAAATGTGGCCCTGATTATATAGATCCCATGTTCCACAGCAGGATTATCGGGGCTAATAGTAGTAATCTTGACCTCTTTCTTTTTAACGAAAATACGCTCAAGTATCTCTTGGTAAAAAATGGGGCCAAACAGGATATCAATATCATTGAAGGTGTCATGGGTTTCTATGATGGTATGGGGCTGACGACCACCACGGCAAGTACTTATGAAATTTCACAAGTTACCCAAAGCCCGGTTGTTCTGGTTGTCGGAGCAAAAGGCGCATCTTTGTCTATCTTGGCAAGTATTCAGGGTTTTTTAAGTTTCTGTCCCGACCAGAAAATTTCCGGGGTTATCCTCAATCAGTGTACAGCCGGAACTTACTCCGTGCTGGCAAAAGAGATTCGGAAAAGATTTTCCAACAGAGTGCGTCCCCTAGGTTTCCTGCCTACACTAAGGGACTGTTCTTTAGAAAGCCGCCGCCTGGGCCTGGTTGCGGCAGCAGAAGTAGAGGATTTACGAGGGAAATTACAAATATTAGCCGGTCAAGCAGAAGAGACCCTTGACCTTGACGGGCTTTTAGAATTAGCCCAAAGTGCCTCCGCTATTTCCTGTACAAGACCGGAGCTACCCCATTATGAGGAGGCGGTCCGAATAGCCGTAGCCCGGGATTCCGCTTTCTGTTTTTATTATGAGGATAGTTTGGACGTGTTGGAGGAAATGGGTGCCGAGCTGGTCTCTTTTAGCCCTATGTTCGATAGGGCATTACCGATGAATATTCAGGGGCTCTATCTTGGCGGTGGCTATCCAGACCTCTTCGCACAAAAGCTTAGTGACAATAAGACCATGCTGGCTTCCGTCAAAGAGGCGCTTATACGAGGAATACCCTGCATAGCGGAATGTGGCGGCTTCATGTATTTGACTGAAAGGATTGGGGAGTTTCCTATGGTTGCTTATTTACCCGGAAAAAGCTTTGATCGTGGCAAACTGACCAGGTTCGGCTATGCTTACCTAAAAGCTGAGGAAGATAATATGCTTTGTAAAGCCGGAGAGGAGATTCCGGGCCATGAGTTCCATTATTGGGATAGCGAAGACCCGGGCAGCTCTTTTACAGCAAGGAAGGCCTCCGGAAGAACGTGGTCTTGTGTGCATGCAACAGACCGACTTTATGCCGGCTATCCTCATTTTCATTTTCTTTCCAATCTTGATTTTGCCCATAATTTTTATAAAAGCTGTCTGAAGGAGAAAAGACGTCATGATTCAAGATATTAAACCCATGGATATTGAGAAGCGCAGTTTTGAGATTATTTCCGAACTGCTGGGGGATAGAGTGCTTGCTCCCCAGAATGAACTAGTTATTAAACGGGCCATCCACACAACGGCCGATTTTGACTATGCAGACAACCTGGTCTTTTCTGAAGATGCGGTAGCCAAGGGAATTGAGGCCCTGCGCAGCGGTTGCGACATTGTGACAGATACCCAAATGACAAAGGCCGGCATTAATAAAAGAATTCTTGAACGCTTGGGGGGAAAAGTCCACTGCTTTATTTCGGACGGAGATGTGGCAGAAGAGGCCAAACAGCGTGGTGTCACACGGGCCAGCATATCTATGGAGCGTGCGGCAAAACTATTAAAACCCTGTATTTTTGCTATTGGAAATGCCCCAACCGCTCTGATTGCCTTAAATGACCTGATTAGAGCGGGCAAACTCAATCCTCTTTTGATTATTGCTGTTCCTGTCGGATTCGTTAATGTGGTAGAAAGTAAGGAGCTGATTATTTCCTCCCAGGTTCCCCATATAGTTGCCAGAGGGCGTAAGGGGGGCAGCAATGTGGCAGCGGCCATTTGCAATGCCCTCCTTTACCAGATTCTAAGGTAAAAGCTATGAGGGAATTCATCGTAAAAGACGGGAAAAAACTTCGCCTGGGCTACACAACCGGCTCTTGTGCCGCTGCGGCCTCAAAGGCAGCAGCTTGGATGCTCCTAACTGGCCGGGTGAAAGAAAAAATTCAGCTAGATACACCAAAAGGCATTACATTAAACCTGGACGTAGAGCAAATTTCGATAGAAGAAAACAGGGTTTCCTGCGCTATAGAGAAAGACAGTGGTGATGATCCTGATGTAACAAAGGGTTCCCTTGTCTTTGCTCAGGTTAGCCGTACCGCTGAACCGGGAATTTTTATTGAAGGCGGCAAGGGCATCGGGCGGGTAACAAAACAAGGTTTGGACCAGCCGGTAGGGGCCGCAGCCATAAATTCCGTTCCCCGGCAGATGATTCGTGAGAATTTGGAAGAGGTATGCCGTTTGACTGACTACCATGGTGGCCTGGCCGTAGTAATTTCCGTACCGAATGGGGAGCAGCTTGCCAGGCAGACCTTTAATCCAAGGCTGGGAATAGTAGGTGGTATTTCCATCCTGGGAACAACCGGAATTGTAGAGCCGATGAGCGAACAGGCCCTGGTCGATACCATACGGCTGGAACTCCGTCAGAGAAGGGTAAGCGGTGCGAAACATGTTCTCTTAACACCCGGTAATTACGGTTTGGACTATATCCAAAAAGGTCTGGGAATAAATCCTAAGCTAGCGGTTCTAACTTCTAACTTCATAGGAGATGCCCTGGACATTTGTAAGGAATTTGCTTTTTCCGGAGCCCTGCTGGTTGGCCATGTTGGAAAGTTGATAAAAATTGCCGGGGGGATGTTAAATACTCACTCCAAGTATGGTGATTGCCGGATGGAAATTATGGCTGCTCATGCGGGGGCGGCAGGCCTTTCTCCGTCAAGTATCAGAGAAATGCTGGAAAGTGTGACCTGTGATGACGGTCTTCGTATTTTGCAGGAAGAGGGTCTATATGAAGAGACTTTAAAGCGAATTTCGAAGCAAATTTCTTCTAACCTGGAGTATCGAAGCGGTGGCAAAATAACAACGGGGGCAATTATGTTTTCTAAGAAATATGGTTTCCTGGGCGAAACGGATAAGGCCAGATTACTTTTGACACGAATATTGGAGGAACAGTTGTAAATGGTATATTTTGTTGGTGCGGGTAGCGGGGCCGTAGATTTAATAACCGTGAGGGGGGCCCGCCTTCTTGGCAAAGCAGATGTGGTAATTTATGCGGGATCTTTGGTGAATCCGGACCTGCTTACCTATACGAAAGAGGATTGCGTGATTCATAACAGCGCAAAAATGACCTTGGAAGAAGTCATTGAAGTCATTAAGGAGGCCGAGGCGCTGGGGAAAACTACGGTTCGCCTTCATACCGGAGACCCAAGTATTTACGGAGCCGTCCGGGAGCAATTTGATGAACTGGCCAAACTAGGTATTGAATACGAAGTCTGCCCGGGTGTTAGTTCTTTCTGCGGTGCGGCAGCCTCTTTAAAGGCAGAATATACTCTGCCCGATGTCAGCCAAACAGTTATTATCAGCAGAGCAGCCGGGCGGACACCGGTACCTGAGCGAGAGTCCATCCAAGCCTTGGCGGCCCACCAAGCTACGATGATTTTGTTTCTCAGCGCCTCGCTTAGCGAAAAATTGCAGGCTGATTTACTGGCCGGAGGATATCCCGGCAAGACTCCTGTAGCCGTGGTCTACAAGGCAACTTGGCCGGAAGAGAGAGTTTTTCACTGCAGGGTAGAAACACTCCACAAAACAATGACGGAAAAGGGCATTAACAAAACAGCCTTGATTATTGTGGGCAATTGTTTGGGGGATGAGTACGGGCGGTCTCTTTTATATCATCCGGGATTTTCAACAGAGTATCGGGAGGCAACAGAATGAGAATGGCTCTTTTTGCCTACAGTCGACAAGGATGCCGTACAGCCCGTAAAGTCATGTCCTGTTTTCCGGAAGCTGAGACCAAGGCGCATACCATGGAACGGTTTGAAGAGGAAGGCTTTCTTCCTATCAGGCCCCCTAGCAAGTCCTTATATAAGGAAGTTTTTGCTTGGGCCGATGCTTTGATTTTTGTAGCTTCTTGTGGAATTGCCGTTCGGGCAATTGCTCACCATATCCGGGACAAGATGACCGATCCCGCGGTAATTTGTATTGATGAGCTTGGCCACTTTGTCATCCCGCTTCTTTCCGGTCATATCGGCGGCGCCAATGAGCTAGCCCTGAAAATTGCCGACCGGCTTGAAGCCTGTCCGGTAATTACCACTGCTACCGACATCAATAAGAGGTTCTCCGTGGATAGCTGGGCCAGCAAGAAGGGTTTCCTAATTGACAGTATGCAGGAGGCAAAAGCCATATCGGCTGCCATTTTAGAAAAAAATGTTCCTGTTTGCTGTGATTTTCCTGTCACCAGCGACTATCCCAATGGCCTGGTTCCAGGTGACAGTGGAGATCTGGGAATCTATATTTCCTGGAAGAAGAGGGCACCTTTTGAGCGAACCTTAAGGCTGGTTCCAAAACTCCTTCATGTAGGCCTGGGTTGCCGCAGAGGAACAACAGATAAAGCAATCCTTCATGCTGTAGAAACAGTTTTTGAGGAAAACAAGCTTGATCTGCAGGCCATTAAGTGTATAGCATCAATTGATTTAAAGTCAGACGAAGCGGGACTGCTAAAATGCTGTAATAACAAGGGCTGGCCGCCCGTTTTTTATTCAGCAGAAGAACTTATGGCTGTGCCTGGCGACTTTGCATCCTCTGAATTTGTACAAAGTATCACAGGGGTAGATAATGTTTGCGAACGAGCTGCTATGCTGGGTGCAGATAAATTGCTGGTGAAGAAAACTGCCTTAGATGGCGTAACCCTTGCTGTTGCAGTAGAACAAATGGAGGTGTGCTTTGGGTAAAGTGTTTGTTGTGGGGATTGGCCCCGGTAACTATGAGAATATGACTGTTAAAGCTGATCGTGCCTTGCAAGCCTGTGAACTTATCATCGGCTACCACGTCTATGTGGATTTGGTTAAAGACCACTATCCGGATAAGGAGTTTATGACCACGCCGATGACGCAGGAAGTAAAACGTTGCCAGCTGGCCCTTGATTTTGCCGGGCAGGGTCAGACCCTTGCTATGGTTTGCTCAGGTGATAGTGGGATTTACGGTATGGCGGCCTTACTTTATGAGCTTAGGGGAGAGGCCGGCGAACCGGAAATTGAAGTTATCCCCGGCCTGACCGCTGCCTGTAGTGGGGCTGCCCTCCTCGGTGCCCCTCTGACCCATGATTTTGCCGTTATCAGCCTCAGTGACCGCCTGACCAGCTGGGAGAAGATTAAAAAGCGCTTGGAGGCTGCTGCCCTCGCAGATTTATCTATTGTACTCTACAATCCCGCCAGTAAAGGCCGCCCCCACCATCTCCGCAAGGCCTGTGACATTCTCTTGCAATATTTACCGGGAGATCGTCTTTGCGGTATTGCTCAACACATCGGAAGAGAAGGGGAAAATCATCGACTAGTGTCCCTTCGAGAACTTCGTGAAGCCGATGCCGATATGTTTTGCACCATCTTTATCGGCAACGAGATGACCAGGAAGATTTCCGGAAGTATGGTAACACCGAGAGGATATCGTAATGTATAAAATATGTGTTTTTGCCGGAACAACAGAGGGGAGAGAGCTAGTGGAGTTTCTTAGCTCGCAGCCTCTTACTGTCACAGCCTGTGTGGCGACAGAATATGGTGAAACACTCCTGCCAAAAGCGGAGAATTTGACCATTTCAGCCAAACGCCTTTCCCTGGACGAGATGACGCAAATGCTTGCTTGCTCGTCTTTTGATTTGGTGATTGATGCGACCCACCCCTACGCAACTTCTGTTACAGAAAATATAGCTGCAGCTTGCCGGACAAGTGGGACGGAATATTTACGCCTTTTGCGTGAACCCTCAAAGTTATCTTCCGATGCCGTATATGTTTCGGATGTGAAAGCAGCCGTAGATTTTCTTGAATCAACAGAAGGGAATATCCTTTTAACAACCGGCAGCAAAGACCTTGAAAAGTTCAGCGAGCTTAGGGATTTCAAGGAACGTGTCTATGCCCGTGTTTTACCTATGACGGCCTCCTTGGAAGTTTGCCGTGCCGTAGGGCTTGAGGCTGCCCATATCATAGCCATGCAGGGTCCTTTTTCTGAAGAGATGAATCTTGCCATGCTGGACTCTGTGGCAGCTTCTTGGCTTGTTACAAAGGACGGCGGTCAAGCCGGTGGCTTTACGGAAAAGCTTTCTGCAGCACATAAGGCAGGAGTTCGCCTATTAGTAATTGGTTGCCCGCCCCAAAAGGAAGGACTTTCTTTATCCGAAACGATAAGCATACTGTGTTCACACTTTGGCTGTTGCCGTAAAACCCGTGTATATATTCTCGGAATTGGTCCCGGCAGTCGCTCGGCTATGACCCAAGAGGTTCGTCAGGCCATTGAAAGGGCTGATTGTTTTATTGGGGCTAAAAGAATGTTGGAAGCCGTTGCGACAGCCGGTCAGTGTGTATACGAGGCTGTTGACCCCCAAAAAATTGCTGACTTTATTTTCTCCCATCCGGAATACAGGCATTTTGCTGTACTAATGTCTGGCGATGTGGGATTTTTCAGCGGTGCGAAAAAACTCCTCCCCCTACTCAAGGAATGTGAGCTGGAGGTCCTTCCCGGCATAAGTTCTCTTGCCTATTTGTGTGCCCGGCTTAAGACATCATACGAAGACATTTTTGTAACTAGCGTACACGGTCGGCCGCTTGATATTATTCCCACTATTCGTGCTAATAGCAGAGTGTTTGTCTTGCTCGGTGGAGAAAACGGAATTAATGCCCTGTGCCGTGCCTTGATTAGTGCCGGTCTGGGGAATGTGCAGATTAGCCTTGGAGAACGTCTGAGTTATCCGGATGAGAGAATTATTCGGGGAAGGGCTTCAGATCTTGCCGATGGCCACTATAAGAAATTGAGTGTTGCCTTAATCGAAAACAACTGCCCGGATGCACCGGTTACTCCCGGTCTTCCGGATAGGGCCTTTCAACGACAAGAAGGCTTTGACGGGGTCGTTCCGATGACCAAGAGTGAAGTTCGTGCTGTATGTTTGTCTAAGCTTCAGCTGACAGAGGCTTCTATTTGCTGGGATGTCGGAGCCGGGACAGGCTCTGTGGCAGTAGAGATGGCCCTTCAGGCAAAAAAAGGTCAAGTGTATGCTATTGAGCGAAAAAGTGCGGCAGTAGAGCTGCTGGAGCGGAACAGGGATTCTTTTTCACTTCGTAATTTGACAATAATTGAGGGTTGGGCGCCGGAAGCCTGCCTTGATCTACCCACTCCCAGTCATGCTTTTATTGGTGGAAGTTCAGGGAATATGCGAGATATTTTAGCTCTCTTACTTAATAAAAATCCACATATCCGGATTGTTGCCACGGCAATTTCCTTGGAGACTATTTCCGAACTGACTGCCTGCATAAAAGAGTTTCCTTTTACAGAAACCGAGATAGTATCCCTACAAGTTGCCCATAATAAAAAGGCCGGCCCTTACCAGCTCATGACCGGGCAGAATCCGATTTATATATTCACCATGCAAGCCGGGGAAGGGGGCTATAAATTTCCTTGATATGCCTAGACAATAAAGAAAATTAATGATAACATTACATGATTTTACCTGGACTAGGTTATAGGACAGTCCGACCTACTACTTGGTTTATGGATGAATAGGAGATTTAAATATGGACAAAACAAGAAAACAAGAAATTATCCGAGAGTATGCACGTCATGAAGGAGATACAGGTTCTCCGGAAGTGCAGGTAGCAATTTTGACAGAACGCATCAATCACTTAACAGAACACCTTAAAGTACATAAACATGACCACCATTCACGCCGTGGTTTGTTGATTTTAGTAGGTAAAAGAAGGGGTCTGCTTGACTACCTGAGTTCTATTGATATTGAGCGTTACAGAGATTTAATTGCTCGCCTGAAACTTAGAAGATAATGTAGGGGAGGCGGATATAATATCCGCCTCTTTAACTCATGGCACCGGACAGTGGGTCGTAGATTGCGTTTCTGAGAATGGATGAAGCTTATTTTGAGAGATGGAATCTACAAACTACCGTCTGTGTGTCTGCGAGAGAATGGAGGAAAAATGAAAAAAAGAGTTTTTGAAACAAGTCTTGCAGGACGGAGTTTATCTGTAGAGACAGGTCAATTAGCAGAGTTTGCCAATGGTTCTGTTCTTATCCGCTATGGAGATACTGTAGTATTAAGTACAGCAACCGCCAATAAGCCCAGAGAAGGCCTGGACTTTTTCCCGCTAAGTGTTGATTATGAAGAAAAAATGTACGCTGTCGGTAAGATTCCGGGTGGTTTTTTGCGCCGCGAGGGGAGACCTTCGGAAAAAGCAGTCCTGACCTCCCGTTTAATTGACCGGCAAATTAGACCCTATTTCCCGGAAGATTTCCGTGATGATGTTACGGTAAACAACCTTGTCCTGTCTGTAGACCAGGATAATGCTCCGGAGATTGCTGCCATGCTTGGCTCAGCCCTGGCGTTAACCATTTCGGATATTCCTTGGCGGGGTCCTTTGGCCGGTATTCAACTCGGCCTGGTTGATGATGAAATTATCGTCTGTCCCAATTTGGAAGAGACCAAAGCAAGTGATATGGAATTAACAGTTGCCGGTACAAAGACAAAAATTTGTATGATTGAGGCAGGGGCAAATGAGGTGCCGGATGAAACCATTCTTGAAGCTATCAAGCTTGCCCATGAGGAAATTAAAAAGCTGATCAGCTTTTTCGAGCAGGTGCAAGAAGAGGTTGGCAAGGAAAAGTATGAGTATACTGTATTTGCCTTAGATCAGGCTATCTACAAGGAACTAAAAGATAGCTTCTATGATGAAATGTTACAGGCCGTCTTGTCCGATGACAAGGATGTACGTGATCATAATGTCAATGAACTGAAAGATAAGTTCTCCGCTTATTTTGAAGAAAACTATCCTGAAAGCACGGAGGATGTTAATGCCTATACTGATCAGATTGAAAAAGATGCCGTGCGAGACTTGCTCTACAATCAAAAAAGACGTGTTGACGGTCGGGGAATTAAGGAAATACGTAAGCTTTCTGCTGAAGTAGATTTATTGCCTCGTGTCCACGGTTCCGGCTTATTCCAAAGAGGGCAAACTCAAGTTTTATCTATTGCTGCTTTGGGAACTCTTGCGAATGCGCAAATGCTTGACAGCATTGATCCGCAAAAAGAAAAACGCTACATGCACCATTACAATTTCCCGGGCTATAGTGTTGGTGAAAGTAAACCTTCGCGGTCTCCGGGTAGGCGTGAAATAGGTCATGGCGCCTTAGCTGAGCGCTCGCTTCTGGCTGTTTTGCCTAGCGAGGAAGAATTCCCCTATGCCATCCGTGTTGTTTCTGAAGTCACCATGTCTAACGGTTCGACCTCACAAGGTGCGGTATGTGGCTCAACCCTTGCTTTGATGGATGCCGGTGTGCCTATCAAACGTCCTGTCGCCGGGATTTCTGCAGGCTTAATTTCCAACCCTGAGAATGATGAAGATTATATGGTCTTTATGGATATTCAAGGAATAGAAGACTTTTTCGGTGATATGGACTTTAAAGTCGCCGGTACCACAGAGGGAATTACAGCCATTCAGGTGGACATCAAGAATGACGGCTTAACCCATGAGATGATTCATGATGCCCTTGAGCTTACACGAGAAGGTCGCGAAGAAATCATCAATGAAGTTATCTTAAAGACAATTGCGGAACCTCGTGCAGAACTAAGTGAATTTGCTCCGAAGATTGAGCAGATTGACATTCCGGCTGATAAAATTCGCGAAGTAATCGGTTCCGGTGGTAAAAATATTAAAAAGATTACTGAAGATAGCGGTTGTGAAATCGATATTCAGGAAGACGGTCCCGTGGGGCATGTATTTATCGCTTCGCCTGATGCCAAGTCGGCAGAAATTGCCTTGCAGCTTATTCGTGCTATTGCCTTTGATCCGGAACCGGGTGAGGTCTTCGAAGGAACGGTTACACGTCTAATGAATTTTGGTGCTTTTGTCGAATATTCACCGGGGAAAGAGGGCTTGGTTCATATTTCTAAAATGAGTTGGGACCATGTCTCCAGAGTTGAAGATATTGTAGAGCCGGGGCAGAAAGTCCGTGTCATTGTTTCGGATATCGATTCGCAAGGTCGAATTAACCTTTCTATGCGTGATTTAATGCCTAGACCGGATAATTTCGAGGAAAAGCAGCGCAATGAGGGTCGTCGGGATAATCGTAGAGAAAACCGCTCCTCATCCGGCAGGAAGGACCAACGGGAGCAAAAAGGACGTCGCGATAATTACCGCAGACGTAGCGATAACAGGGACAGTGGTGACGTTAATATAAGAGAGTTTTAAGGCCAGTGAAAGCTTTATTTAAAAGAAAAGTAAATGTTATTCAGAGTATACGGCGCCGGCTAGCTTATTGGCTGGCGCTGTTTGCACGTAAGGCCTTACTCCTTTTGGGGAGAAGGGCCAGCAGTTTCCCCGGGAGAGTCGCCCTAAAGGTCTACCCGCAATTTCTCGCTGACCTTGTCAAAGATAGGGAGGTACTCCTTGTTAGCGGTACCAATGGAAAAACTTCTACAACAAGCATGCTTGCAGCCACTGTTGCGGCAAGTGGTCGGCCTGTTGTCTCAAATGACAGCGGGGCCAATATGCCGGACGGTATCGTAAGCAGTCTAATTGAGCAGAGACATAGCATATATGAGCAAAATCCACTCTTAATTTTTGAAGTTGATGAAGCTTGGTATGCCAGAATAGGTAAGGACCTCCAAGCCAACTGTCTTGTGCTGACAAATCTGTTTAAGGATCAAGTGGAGCGTTATGGGGATGAAATAGGAACCCGGGATAAAATTATCCAGGGAATACAAGCTGCAAAAGCCACGGCCTGTATCCTTTGTGCGGATGACCCCTTTTCCGCTTCCATTGCCCACAAATTGACGAAGAAGGCCCCTTGCTTTTATTATGGCATGGCGGAAAACGATTTTTCATCTATAGAAGGGCAACAGAACTACACTTGCCCGGTATGTTCACAAGCGCTAACCTATAAGGCTTTTTCTTATGCCCAGCTAGGTTTGTACTCTTGTAGCGGATGTGACTTTTGCCGTCCGGGAATCGACCTGGCTTTTAGTCCTAAACTGGAGGGGGCAAGTTTTAGCTACGAGGATGCTAGGGGCACATCCCTGACAACGAAACTTGTCTTAGATAATAAAGCCCTGTATAACCAATACAACACTGCCGCAGCCTTTCTTGCCGCCCTGTACTTAAATATTGATCCCCCGCTGATCAAAAAAGTATTAGAAGAGCATAAGTCTCTAATTGGCAGGCGGCACACTTTCGCCTTGAAGGGACGGCAAGTCTGCGTTCAATTAGCTAAAAATGCGGTCGGCTTCACCGTTGCCCTTCAAGCTGTTGAAGAGGCAAGAGATGCAGACCATATCTTTTTCATTTTGAATAATAAGGAAAATGACGGCTTTGATACCGGCTGGTTTACTGATATCGATTTTTCCTATCTATTAAATATTTCAGGCCGCCTCAGGAATATAACTGTTTCCGGAATGAAGGCCGTGGAATTTGCTAACCTCCTCAAAGAAAAAGGAGTAGAGCAAGAAAAATTATTTGTAGAGGAAAATGTCCGGTCAGCCTTTTTCCAAATGCTTGAAAAAGTAAAGGCCGGGGAGAAGATATACATACTTCCAAACTATACGGCCATGTTGGAGCTTTATGCGATTTTAGAGAAAGACAGGCTGACATAATAATTAATTCGCAAGTCAAATTATTATCGGAAATTTAGATTTAATGATAACTATATGACAAACATGTAGTGAATAAGCTTTCCTTTTGCAAGTTTTACTTAAAGTAAGACTTGCTTTTTCATTTTCTGAAATTAGAAAAACTTGCAGACCATAAAGTAAATCTGTACAATATACAATGTTTGTTAAAACTTTTTAATTTTATTAAGCGCTAAACAAGCCGAACAGAAAAGGGGTTTGTGCCTTAATTATTATGGAAAACTACTCGTAATGATTAAGACTGGGCATATGGAGGTTTTTTATGTCTATAAAATCGAAGAGGCTAGGAATGTCCTTATTCCTGCTTTTAGCACTTGTTCTTACAAATTTTAGCTTTATGGGAATAGCTTTCCCTTCTAAAATTTATGCCTTAGAAGGAGAGGATAGCATTGAAAATGGTGAACTTGATAGCCTAAGCGTAACCGAAAGTGAGGATATCCTTAATGAAGAAGCGGCTGACCTGAATACCGGTAAACCGGATTCCGTTCCGGAAGAAAATCCTGAGGAGGCCAGTCTTTCAAATGAAAGTCATGTAGATCTTGACCAATCCTTCTCAAATAGTGAAGGAGAAGCTGCAGAAGACAGTGTAGGCAAAGAATTTGAAGCGCAAGCCATAGGAGAGCATACCGAACTGCAGGAAGAATCTGCCACAGATGCTGAAGCGGGATTCCAGCTAATGGGGCTTAATCCTTTGGGAGATGCTGAAGAAGATGAGCCGCCCCCTAAACTGCAGATTTTCCACTTGGATAAGAGCGGAAAAGTAGACCTGTATCGGGATGCGGAGGGTTACCTCTTAAACGAAGAGGGCAAGCGAATTCTTGTTGATGAGAACAATCAAGTAACCGGGGATGAAAATACGGGCCAGCCTATCAAGGAACCGCTGGAAGATGCTGAGGGAAATATTATCGTAGCCGGAGTGCCTGTGTTATCCCAACATGGTGAAAATGGCGAGGAGCAAGATAATTTCTACGTTTCCAGTGGCAGCCCCTTGCAATTTATCCTTTCCTACCTTCCTGATGAAAATGAAAATATTAAGATTAATTTTACGATTGCCGATGACAAGGAAGTGCTTGACAAGAGTAAAATCAAGGTTGGTAAGTTCTTATTCAACGGACAGGAATATCTTTTGGAAGAGAACAATGGAAGCTACACTCTAACGACGCCGATCATAGCTAGTGGTGGCAAACATGGAGAAATAAAGCTTGACTTACCGCCGATAGTTGGTGGCTATGGTGAGGGAATTTGTCTTACGGTTCAAGCCGGAGGCGATAAAATAGTCAAAAATATTACAATCACAGAAGCCGGATATCAAGCCCCTAAAGTAAAGATTGATGGCAAAGAAGAGAAGATAAAGTTGGATAATGCTGATCCTGGAAAAAATGTGGTCCAGTACCCTGTCATTGATGCCGGCCCCGAAGATATTGCTGACAAAATAATTGCGGATAAGGCTAAAGAAGTAAATGCTTCCCTTTCCTTAGACCAGGATACAAACTGGCTGGATTCCCCCATTTTGCGAGCCGATACCCTAAAGGGTGTGGATTTAGATTATTTAAAAGTCGTTGTTTCCTTGCCGGAGTTCGAAGGAAGCTTTGCCGAGTATATTCATGCCAAAGGCCTAGCCTTTGAAGAAGTAGATAGGGACAATGATGGAAAGATAGACACTATTGTCTTGGAGCTTAAACGAGAATTTATCGAAGCCAGTGATCTTGTCTACGATAGTGAAAGCAAGAGCTTGACCTTAGATGGCACAAAAATTTCTAATGCCAATTTGACTGATGTGGTCCTAAAAGAAGGGGATGTCTATGTCTATGTTGACGATACCGGGAACGTCTTTGCTGTTGCTTCCGATTATTATGAAAAATTAGCAGAATCCGGATATAGCCTTAAGAACAAAATAATCTATAACGAGGAGAATGTGCCGGTTGCTGAAATTACTGAGAATGGCAAGCTTATTGGTAAAGGAGAGAATCTTGAAGAAAAACCTGTAAAGATTACAGTAAATGGAACAACGATTGATTTTGCAGAGCTTCAGCCGGGAGAAGCATTTAATATTATTAAGACATCCGAAGAATTACTCCAATACTCTAACAAGTATCAAGTCAGCCAAGGAGCGGTAATCAATGAAAAAATAACAGATGAAAATAATAGCGAAATTTATAAAGCTTCTCCCTTGAAAAAGTTTGTGGACGGCGCAAGTGGTTTAATCAACATCATCATTAATGAAAATGAAACAGACTACTATGCCGGTACCATCTTGAAGAGCATAACGGATATTTTTGTTGATGCCCATAATGTGGTTGACGGAAGAAATTTACAGGAGAAAGCCGGCACCAGCTATATCGGAGAAGACGGCAAGAGGATTGAAGAAACTGATCTTCAAAACTTGTTAGCTGAAAACGAGACCATTTCATCAAGTACAAGAAGCGTTCAAAAAGCAGACGGGACTATAGAAAAGTTTGTTGTACTGAAAGATGGCGGTCTGGTCCGCATCCGTGAAAATGCAGTTTTTGAGGGCGATGTCTATCAAGAAGGCTACCAAAAGAAGACCGTAGCGGGCGAGGACAGATTTGTAAAAGACCATAACAACAAGCTCCTTGATTTTACGGCAAGGCTGGTTGATTCAGTTTGGAAGTTTTTTAAGGGCGAAGAAGAATCAGAATATAATGCTACGAATAAGATTTCTACAACGACAGACGACCTTATCTTAGACCAAAACAGAAAAGTTGTGGACCGGCGTGATAATGAAAGTGCAGAATTCACTAGCCATCAGCTCATCCAAGGCAAATACTACTACGACGAAAAAGAGCAGTTTTTTGCTGAAGCAGATGATGAGAATAAAATCAGAAATAATGAATATTACAAGGATTTAACCGCTATTGACTTATCTGGAGTTGAAAAGCTTGAGGCCGATTATTCAAAAATCATTGAGGGTACAACTACTAAAAGTGGGGTAGAAGATGTTACGGGCAAGGTCCAATACTCCGGCAGCATCGACAAAGATCGTTATTTTGAAAAAGAGGGCAAAACCTTTCTTTTAAGCGAAGACGAAGAGGGAAATATTAGTTTGACCCAGCTGGGCGAGGGGGCCGACGAGATTATCAGCAGTAAAGCCCAACACGTCGTCGACCAAGCAAAAAATTTCCGCCTAAAATTCCCCGGCTTTAAGACCGGAAAAAATAATATCTATACTCTTGGCGCAGAATTTGACTATCGCTATAAAAATCCTAAAGAGGGAGGAAATGAAGAGTTTAGTAAAAATACAAACGTAAAATTCACCCTTTTGTCGGCAAATGATGGGGAAGCGGACTTTGGTAAACGGAGCCCTCAAGAGCTAAACCGGTCAACACCGATGCATAACGAGCTCTTTAACCTGCTTTACAGAAGTAAGGATGATGCCGCCAGAGAAGCTGTCTTTCGGCGTTTGCTCACTGCGGATGAGGCAGAACTTGCCTGTGATGAACTCGAACTTAAAAAATTGCTTATTAGTGAATACAAAAGACTGTACGGGAGTGAGCATGAACTTGTCTGGCTAGCTGATGCGGATAATCCGGATGGGAAGTTACAGGTGAAAATTGGCGAGGAATACCAAGACCCCCAACGTAGTTTAGACTGGACTATCTATCTTAAAAATACTAATCCGAGTGGAATTTTTACCGACCCCTCCCGGCAACTGATTTTTGAAGATTATCATTTAGACAAGCGTCTCGTATACGAATCTCTGACCTTTAACTTAAATCGTGAAGAATATGTAAAGGCTAAAGAAGAGGCTGAACTTGAGGATAGAGCCTTTGAGGGTAACCCCAATCTCATCTTCTTAAACGAAATTGGCAAGATTTTCTTCGGCGTCAACCCCAACTACAAAGATAGGGAGTTTATCGGCGTAAATGGCTGGGAACTTGACATTAACTCCAAAAACGATGGAAATAGTTTATACGATAGAATTAAAGCCTTCTTTAATAAGGAAGAGAATATCGATAAGGAATACACCATAGGCCATGAAGTCTTAGGTGAAAATCCGGAGGCCACAAATGAAGTAAATAACGGATACAATCCCTTGAAAGTCATCTACGACAAAGTGACTTCCCAGGTAACCATCTTTGTGCGTGATTTCTTCATAGGCAAGGATGACAACGAAAAGACCATCAGCCCGGTCCAAAAAGCCTATGCTGATGAACTTGCCAGCTATACGGTTAGAGTGAAAGGGGCAAACAGCCTAGGCGAATTGTTGAACTCAATCTACTCTTCTAACCCTGCAACAGAGCCTGCCTATTATGAAGACTCCCCCCTTATCGGTGAGGCGGTTAAAGCTTCTGTCCAAGAGTATTTTGACAACAAGAAAGCGGAATTGGA
>JAMNZB010000011.1 GCA_023622515.1 Bacillota bacterium
GTTTTTTACTATTATTCAAAAAAATTCTAGTTGCTATAATTCCCAATAGTTAAAAATTTTCCGGATTTTCTACAGGAACTTAGGCAAGACTTTTTGTATCCTCTTTATATTTTCGCTTAACACTCAACTTTTCTATGGCAAAATAGAGAAAACTGCCTAATATGAAGGCATAGTGTATTTGCTTAATAAACACTCTGACTATTTCAAATGTAACCGTTCCTGTCAGCAAATTAGCCATGACAAAGGCTAGTGATAAATAAGCGCCATAACGGAAAACTTTTTCCACCTTTTCCCCTTCACCTAGTCTCCGATTTTTATACCCTTATTAATTAGATGCATAAGAAGGAAATATTTTACAAAAATCTTATACTAAATAGAAAAATAGCAAAATATCGTATACTATTTTAGCGTATCAAAAAGTAAAAGGTGAGCTTTCAGCTATGAGTAATTATTGCGAGCAAAAAGATAAAGATAGGCTCGATGCTTTATTTCCTGAAGGGAGATATAGACTTGAAGAGGACTACTTCAAGCACCGGCTTAATGAGGCAGCCGGCGACAACCACAAATATCAGCAAGGAAGCCTCTTACTAATAGCTGGAAGCAAGGGCATGTCGGGCAGCCTGCTCCTGTCTGCTCTTGCTGCGGCTAAAAGCGGTATCGGCCTTCTTCATATCGCTACCCGGAAGGAGGTATACCGGGATGTTTTTCCGGAATTACCCGGCGCTCTTTACCACATTCCCAAAGAGGAGACCTGTTCGGCCATGCAAAAGGAAATCGAACCACTAAGGGGGAAGGTCAATGCTCTTGTTGCCGGCCCGGGTCTTGGCCTTGGCCGGGAGGAAGAAAACTTGCTTCTTTTTCTGCTTGACTGGGACCAAGCCCTCCTTCTTGATGCTGATGCCCTCACTTTGTTAGCGAAATCTCCTGCCTTACAGGAAGCTTTGCAAAAAAGACAAGAGCGTTCATCAACCACAATCTTAACCCCCCATGAAGGAGAGGCAAAACGTCTGGCCCTCTACCATACTTCGGAGGAAAAATGGCAAAAGATGACTCGTCTTGAAAAAGTCACTAGTCTGGCCAAATTTTATCAATGCCATATCATCCTAAAGGGCAAGGGGAGCCTGTGTGCCTCCCCCGGTGCTCAAAAAATTTATAAAAACACCAGCGGTGGCATCGGTCTGGCCAAGGGGGGTTCAGGGGATATTCTCGCCGGTCTTGCAGGCGGCCTTTTAGCCCAAAATTTTGACGGGTTTGAGGCCACTGTTTTTGCGACCTATTGGCACGGCCTTGCCGGCGACCTTGCCAGCAAAGAAAAACATTGGCGTTGTCATTTACCGAAAGATACTATCGACTACTTAGGCAAAGTCTTACTCTAAGCTTAAAGGGCCTTCCCAAAACTTATGTTTTGAGAAAGCCCCCTATTACTTACTTTGCGTTTCCTGCCCTCTTCCTGCTAAATAATCAGCGGAAATCTTGTCTCTGCTGCCTATCAAGCTCAGGCAGGGCTCAGGTAAGAGTTTCTAAAATATTCTAGAGCCGGTCTACAAGTTCCTTAAAGAGTTCATCACATTCTTCAGGAAGGCGATTGAAGTCATTAAGGCCTTCAACGTGACGCTGGCGAATCTCGAAGGCATTTTTCACCTCAGCAAGATACTCTTCGTCAGCAAAATCAGGCTCATAGCCTTCAATATCTGCATACTCAAAATCTTTTAAGGGGCCATAGTCTTTCCACTCAACTGTCCCATCGATGACTGATTCAATGGCAGCGAAGGTTACTTCTTTGGGAATGTCTTTACCCATAAAGGCACCGGTATTTAAGATGTAGCAGTCAACACCGGTATCAAAAAGACTCTTAAAGTTTCGGTAGTCAACACTAAGCGGATAGGTGCGGAAAGGATTGGCATAGGATTCTATGACCAATGCATTGGGATCAACTCCCTGGGCAAGACGCTCGGCTGAAGAACGCTTTGTCGCCAAGGTAGCGCCCATCAAAGAAGCCAGGTTGGATTTTTTAACTTTCATCAGAGGAGGCAAGACCGGGTCTTTCATAATCCAGCAAATAGAGTTAACCGCCGCATCAATTTTATCCACACGATTGGCGGACCATAGTTTCGACTTGATAGCACGACCATTCCCATTTCTCAAATCTTGCGTAACAAGGCAAATTTTCCCCTCATCATCAAGGGTTGCCCCACAGTTCTGAACCGTCACAAGATACTTATTATCCGGACTATCTGAGGGATAGTCTTGGGTTTTATCGAAATAGGAAGGCTCCAAAGCAACGGAGTACTTGTCTTCTAGATTAATGACAAAGGCATCATCATGAAGAATTTTAATATCATATTTACCCTTGTGTTTTTCATGGGTAATACTGGATTTTCCGGAACCGGACAAACCAAAGACGGAAAGCACATATTTACTGCCATCCTTGCGGATGATTTCTTTTTGTCCGCCGTGGCAAGAGGCAAAACCGTGACGACTCGCTATGGCCCAGGCAAGGGTAAGCGTTCCCTTCTTATGTTCACCAAAATAGCGCATGCCAAGAATACAGGCCGCATTATGTTCGGGATCAAAATAGCACAAGCCTAGGGGGTGTTCAGGGTGGGACCATTGAGGATCAGAGAAGACATAGATATCACCCTCTCCTTCAAGCAAGGTAGACCTCTTATACATTTCTTGATATTCCGGTGTTAAAACTTGGAAGTTTAAGAGCCAGTTATAAAGAACATGTTCTTCTCCCTCAGGGATTAAAAGATGAGCTCTTACCATATAATCTTCGTCAAGACCAATGACAGCAGTGGCATGGTAGAGGGTTGTGTAGCGGGTATCATAGACGGCTTCCATAGCCTTTCTGTTTAAATCTTTTTCATCCACACCCTTTTCACCAATGATTCTCCTTGCGGCGGCAGTACGGCCGGTAATGGCGCCATCATTGATGAGTAAAACTCTGGCATCTTCGGGCAGACCAAGTTTTTCCGGCTCATATACAGGAATATCTGTAACCACTGTTCCGGGGGAATTTTTCGCTAAATAATAGGCTTGTTCCAAGCTCTCTACCTTGATTACATTGTTCCCATAAGCCGGGGTACGGACTATGGTGCGTAAGGGGCTTGCCATCTTGTGTTCTAAGCGGATCTCACTGCGTTTGTACTGATTTGTGCTTGCCATGTAAAACTCCTTTTTACTTCACTTATTGATTGTTTTTATCATAAATTGCATTGCAATTTGACTACTTAGGAAATTTTCCGTTTTTTGCCGGAAAGCCATGACTACTTGCTCTTCTTCTCCCATACAGCAAGTTCCACACAAGCGCAGAAGAGCTCTGCCGCCTCTTTCATTTCCTCTAAAGAGGGGTAACTTGGGGCAATACGGAGAAAAGAATCTTTGGGATCTTTGCCATAGGGGAAGGGCGCACCGGCACCGGTTAAGGTCAGACCGGCCTCTTTGGCTAAGCGGACCGTTCTTGCCGCCGTTCCTTCCGGAAGGGTAACCCCAATAAAATAACC
>JAMNZB010000029.1 GCA_023622515.1 Bacillota bacterium
ATACCTATAATGATGGCAGCTTCACGGCTGTCAAGCGCTGGAACATAGGTCAAGGAAGTCTACCTGAGAATGTGACCTTTAAGCTTCATCGTTGGGTAAAGGGCAGTGGACAAGGTTATCGTGAAGCAATGGGTGATGAGTATGACGGTGTCATGGACGGTGTGGTCGATACTTCTCCGGGCGCTCATGGCAGGGAAAGCAAGCCTTGGGAATACACCTGGACCAACCTGCCGCTTAATGGTAACTATAATGATGATCCGACCCAGCCGATATATTACTCCTACTTTGTGGAAGAAGTTCTGCTGGGCGATGATTATGTCATTGATGCGGTTTCCTCTTCCAGCATAATGATTAAGAACATTGCGCTAAAAACAGAGTTTACTGCTCAAAAAGTCTGGGCCGGAGAATCCGGAACAGAAGTATATTTCCAACTGATGCAGTCAAAGGGTACAGACCCTGCTACTAAATATGGCAATCCGGTAAAACTTGATGGTGAGGTAGATAACGTAGCCGCCGGTACATCCGGCGAGTTGAGTGCCTGGTCCTACACCTGGACTGACCTGCCTCGCTTTGTGGATAATGACCCGGAAAACACCCCTTACACCTACACAGCAATAGAGGTGGATGCAGCGGGTGAGGACTTTACTCCGGCTGGCTATATCCGATATGGTAACAATTCTGACCGCATCACTAACGTCCAGTTGACAAATGTCAGCGCTGTTAAAACCTGGGTGGGTGGCAGTGCGCAGCGTGCAGAAAACATTGGCCCTAGCACTTACCTGACACTATATCGCCGAACCGTCTTCCAGGAAGAAGAAGCGGCTGAAGTTGTTACAGCAGCGGATTTAAACGGCCAGCCGGTCAGAAAAGCCGTTGATTTGACCGGCCCGTCCGGAAGTCCTGACACGGTTTCCCTTACATGGAATAATTTGCCTTTGGCTAATGAAGCAGGTGCAAAGTATATCTATTCTGTAAAAGAGACTGATAGTGACGGCAATCCGAAAAATCTTTGGAAAGATGATGAAGACAACCCGCAGACCTACATCTACCAAACAACCTATGATGAAAACGATCCGCTGAAGGTGACCAACACTTACACCTATGAGAGTATTACTCGCACGGTGGAAGCCGAAAAATTATGGCATGGTGTTGCGATAGGGGATAATCTGCCCGATGTCTGGCTGAAACTCTGGCGTGGCCTCAGTGATGAAGAACAGTCGCCTTTGACGGAAGAGGAAGCAGAGGTCAAGATAATCTCCGGTGCTCCCTATGCGGGCTCCTCCAGTCAAGTTTCATGGGATGCCATGCTCAAATTTGATTCTGACGGTCAAGAATATGTCTATACCACTCGTGAATACACTGCTTCAGACGCAGATGCTCCGAGCGTGCCTGAGGGTTTTGCCAATATCCGCATAGGTTTGGACCAGCACAATATCAAACTGATGGATATTGATGTGACGAAGAGCTGGGCTCAACTGCCTGAAAATGCAAGCCATCCGCAGGTTGTCTTGCAGCTGAAGCGGACGGAAACCGCATCAACAGTGCCAGCCCAAGTGGTGGACACCTATACCGTGGAAGCGGGTACAGCAGCGAGTGCACAGCATACCTTTACAGACCTGCCGACTCACGGCAAGAATGCCTCAGATGAAATTGTTGCCTATACTTATTCCGTGGATGAAGTGCAGGTGCCGCAAGGCTACACCAAGCAGGTGAGTGGTGATGCTGATAACGGTTTTACCGTCACCAACACTTATACCGGTGGTGCAAAGATTTCTGTAGACGTGACCAAGGTCTGGCAGGACAAAGACGGAGGAACAGTAACGGATACCACGAAGTTACCCGCAAGCCTTACCATCAAGCTGACAGGCAGTGACGGCAGTGTGTACAAGCATGATTTAGAGCCGAATGCTGCCGGTGATTGGAAGCATACATTCATTAACCTACCCAAATACGACACGACCGGAACTGAAATCACCTATGAGCTGACAGAGGTCAAGCCACTTGGTTACAGCCAGCTAGGTGAAGTTGGCGGCAGTGTAGGGGAAGGATTCACTCTGACCAATAAGTACGACGGTACGGATGCCGACGGTGCGCTGTTGGATGTAAAAGTGACGAAAGTCTGGCAGGATACAGCCGGAAATCCTGTTACGGATATGAGTAAACTTCCGGACAGTCTGGCCATCGAGCTGACAGGCAGTGACGGCAGTGTGCATGAGCATGATTTAGTGCCGGATGCTAGCGGCCTTTGGGAGCACACCTTTACCGGCTTAGCTAAATACAACGAAGTAGGTGAAGAGATTACTTACGAATTGCAGGAAGTTGAACCCTTGGAGGGTTGTACCCAACATAAGATGACCGGCAACCAGGAAGAAGGCTATGTGCTGACGAATATCGTCGAGGGCGGAGGTTCTCCGACTGATCCAACTGGTCCTCCTAATCCTCCTGATCCGACCGATCCCCCGGACAGCGGCGGTGGCCATGGAGGCACCGGCAGCAGTCAGGGTCTTACCGGTCCCGGTCATACAGTGGAAGAACTTTCTATCAAAGTCACCCATATCGGTGTCCCTGAAACTGAAGTTATTCCTGACACCCGTAAGCCCTTACCCGGCATTCCCGGCATTAGCCCCTTGCGCAGCGTCGGGGATTGCTTAGAATAACCCCTATGCTTACAAGAAAGAGTACTTTGCGCATAGTGCAAGACATATTGAGGAAATTAAGATGACTAAGAAGATAAACAAACGATGGAAGCTTCTCCCGGTGCTAATTCTCGCACTTGCCATAGTCTGGTCGCCTGCGGGTCTTTCCGCCCAAGAGCAGGAACAGAAAGAGCAGGATCAGGAAGAAGAGGACCGGGAGGAACAACTTTTACGGGTAGGCTCACTAACCACGATGACCGGTAGCTTTTTTACCAATATGTGGGGGATGAATACTGCGGACATCGATGTGCGCCAGCTTCTTCATGCCTATCCGCTGGTCAATTTGCTGCAAGATCGAACCTTGGTGGTTAATCCCGTAGCTGTGAAAGAGATGCGAGCATACCCGGATGCGGAGGGCAACTTGGTTCATGAGTTCACCCTGCACGAAGACCTGTATTTTAGTGACGGCGAGCCTATCCTGGCCCGGGACTATGTGTTCTCCGTCCTGCTTCAGTACTCGCCTTATATTTACGAATTAGGCGGGGTGCCAATCCGGGCGGACTCTCTTCACGGTGGAAATGCTTACCAGGAAGAAGAAACGGACAAGCTTTTGGGGGTCCACCTCCTGGATGACTATGTCTTCAGTTTGACGGTAACAGGAGATTCCTATCCCTATTACTACGACCTGGCCTATGTTCACTTCAGACCCTATCCTCTTCATGTGCTTGCCCCGGACTGCGAGGTCAAAGACAGCCCGCAAGGGGCCTACCTGGACGGTTCCTTCGACCTTGAGCTCCTTGCAGAAACTATCCTGGACCCGGAAACAGGTTATCTGAGTCACCCCTCCGTGACCAGCGGCCCCTATCAGTTGACCGATTATGATCCGGACCGGCAGATGGCTTCCTTTGCCATCAACCCCTACTACAAGGGTAATGTTCATGGGATAAAGCCAAGCATTGACCGGCTGGAACTCAGAGCGCTGAATGCCGTAGAGATTCTCCCTGCACTGAAAGATGAGCAGATTGATTTGGTGAACAAGGTATCCGACCGGCAGGTGCGTGATGAGGCTAAAAAACTTCCCGGTATCGCCCACAGCGTATATGACCGTGAAGGCCTGGGCTTCATCGCCTTTTTGACCGAACAGGAAAGGGTCCGGGATGTCCGCGTGCGCCAGGCCCTGGCCCACTTGGTGGACAAGGAAAGACTGGTAGAAAATTTCCTGGGTGAATATGGAAAACCGGTGGATGCCTACTATGGCTTGGGGCAATGGATGGCTAAGCGCTCCATCTTGGATGAGCCTGTCTGGACTCTATATCCCTATAGCGTGGAAATGGCTGTGCCTTTGCTTCGCGAGGCCGGTTATATATATGACGGGGAGGGAGAGGACTACATAGAGGGCTCCGGTGCACTTCGTTATAAAAAGAACAAAGAGGACAAGCTGGAACCGCTGATTCTCCGGATGGCCATCACGGAAAAACACCTGGCAGCTGAAGTACTGGTGGAACAGCTGGAGAAAGACCTGGCTAGAGTAGGGGGAGAGCTTGCGGTAGACCGGATCAGCCTGCCGGAATTGCTGGGAATATACTATGCTCAGCTGGACAGAGAATATGATATGCTCTTTCTGGCTGCTAACTTTTATGGCCAGTTTGACCCCTACTATACTTTCCACACGGCACCGGAATATCGTGGAGTTCTTAATGCCACTTTCATCGAAGATGATGACCTGATGTTGGCTGCAAAAAAAATGAGGGAAACGCCCAGTGCACAGAAGGAATTGTATTATGAGAACTGGCTTGCCTTCCAAAAGGTCTTTACCCGGGTATTGCCGATGATTCCCCTCTACAGCAACAGCTATTCCGACTTCTACACCACGAGACTTGAGGGCTACGATATTTTAAGCCACTATTCTTTTGCTGATGCTATTATTGAGGCGGAATTGAAAGAAGGGCCCTAGTTTTTACCGGCAAAGATGGGCTTGACAGGATAATTAATCGGGTGCTATTATGCTTTGGTGACCGCTCTGCTAAGGCCGTAAAGCTTTTGCTGCCTTATTTGCAGGCGAGACTGTTTACAGAGAGGAAAAGATATGTACGCTATTATTAAAACCGGTGGGAAACAGTACCGTGTTTCTGAAGGAGACGAGTTATTTGTTGAAAAACTGGAAGTCGAAGACGGCACAGAGCTTGTTTTCAACGAAGTTCTGGCTGTAGGAGAAGGTGAATCTATGGTCTGGGGCAGGCCCTTGGTTGAAGGGGCTTCCGTCGGAGCAGAACTGATTAAACATGGTAAAGGCAAAAAAATTGAAGTCTTCAAGTATAAGGCCAAGAAAGGCTATCGCAGAAGATATGGCCACCGCCAGCCTTACACGAAAGTTAAAATTACCGCTATTGAAAAATAGTTGGCAAGGCAGACTTCCCGGCTTTATGATTAAGGCGACATTCTATATCGATAATAATGCTGTTGTTCGTGCCTTTGAAATGTCAGGGCATGCAGGCTATGCTGATGCCGGTTCGGATATTGTTTGTTCAGCTGTTTCCGCAATCAGCCAAACAGCCATCGGCACCTTGGATGAGCTCTTAGAACGTAAACCGCACTATGAGATTGAGGCAAAAACGGGAAGAATTGCCTGTGAGATTGTAGAGTATGAGAAGTATACAAAAACAGAGAAGATGGCTATAAATACCCTGATGTTCTCTGTCTTAATCGGAATTAAACAACTACTGCCTAACTATGGTGAGTATATAGAAGTACGAGAAGTGGAGTACTTGGAGGATAGAAATGATTAGAGTAAATTTACAAGTATTAGCAAGTAAGAAGGGTGTAGGTAGCTCCAAAAACGGTCGTGAATCCCATTCTAAGCGTCTTGGTGCAAAACTTGGTGATGGCCAGTATTGCTTGGCAGGGAATATCATTTACCGCCAACGCGGCACAAAAATCCATCCGGGACAAAATGTAGGTATCGGCAAGGATGATACGCTTTTTGCCTTGGTTGATGGCCGTGTATGCTACGAACGCAAGGATAGAAAACGCAAACAAGTTAGTGTTTACCCTGTCGAATTTGCACTTGCTGAATAAGCGCAAATTAACAATCTAGCACTTAGCAACAGCTAGCCCGGTTATTTTATGCTGGGCTATTTTTCTTTGAAAGAGGAAGAGGATGTTTTTTGACCATGTGAAAATTGAAGTACGGTCAGGCAGAGGTGGCAATGGAGCTGTCAGTTTCCGCCGGGAAAAGTATGTTCCTTTTGGCGGTCCGGATGGTGGCGACGGTGGAAAAGGTGGCGATGTCATCTTGAAGGTCAACGAAAGAAAAAATTCTCTGATTGACTTCCGTTTCAAACACCATTTCTTCGCAGAAAACGGACAAAATGGTGGTCAACGCAATAAAAGCGGGAAGCAAGGCCAGGACTTGATTATTGAAGTTCCGCCGGGCACGCTGGTCTATGAAGAAGAAAGCAACCGTCTGATTACGGACCTGGTTGAAGATGGTGAAGAATTTCTGCTTCTGGCCGGAGGTAAGGGCGGGCTAGGTAATGTCCACTTTAAGAATAGCCGTAGACAGGCCCCCCGATTCGCCCGTGCCGGTGGTCCTGCTCAAGAATTGACCATTCGTCTGGAATTGAAAATTATTGCCGATGTGGGGCTTCTTGGCATGCCGAATGCCGGCAAATCTTCTCTGTTAGCCCGAATGAGCCGGGCCAAGCCGAAAATTGCCGACTATGCTTTTACTACCTTATCACCCCAGTTAGGTGTTGTGGACAGTTACGATATGTCCTTTCTTATGGCAGACCTCCCGGGACTGATAGAGGGAGCGGCAGAGGGGGCCGGCCTGGGCCATGATTTTTTACGCCATACTGCCCGTTGCCGCCTGCTCCTCCATGTTGTCGATGCAGCCCCGCTTCCTGGCCAATTATCGCCACGTGAAGCCTATGATGCCATTAATGCTGAGTTATTGGATTATGATTTTGAGATTGCCGGGCGCCAACAGATTTTAGTTCTTAACAAAGCAGATTTGTTGGTTGACGGGATGCGGGAAGAGATTGAGACAAGCTTTTCCGACATTGAAGATCCGATCTTTTGGATTAGCACAGTAACAGGCGAGGGTATTGATGCGCTAAAACAGGGTGTATTCAAAATTCTGCCGGAAATTCCTAAAATCGAATCCCCCGTCAGTGATGAGGATTGGCAGGTGTACCGCTTTGAGGAAGAGACAAGTCCTTTTGTTATTGAGGAGCTTGATGGGGAAATTATTGTCAGTGGAAGCTGGATTGAAGGGCTTGTCTGGCAAACAAACTTTGATGCACCGGAAAGCTTTCACTATTTCCAACGTGAAATAAAGCGTAAAGGGCTTAATGAAGCGCTTAAGGCAGCCGGTGTGGAACATGGAGAATGGATTACGATTGGCGGGGCTGAATTTCAATTTTTCTCCGATGAAGAGAATGCTGAAGATGAAGATTAAGGGGATTTTCTCCTTTTGTCTTCTGAATACTTCCCCCGACAAATGTCTTTTGGTATAATTTTCTAAGCTTGAATATCTGCCAAGGATATTCAGATGAGAAAGAGAGGTACTTTTATGGATAAGTATATTTGTGACCTTTGTGGTTATGTTTATGATCCTGCACAAGGAGATCCGGACAACGGAGTAGAGCCGGGTACTGCATTTGCAGATATTCCTGAAGATTGGGTTTGCCCCCTCTGCGGAGCAGGAAAAGACGCATTCTCACTTCAATAGATTGTCTGAATGTGAAACTGTAAGGTCTTTAGAACTAAGTAAAAAGCGGCTGGGTGTTAGTCCTAGTCGCTTTTCGATTGCTATGTTTTTTAATTACCCCTAGTATTACTTATGTTAGAGATTGGTCAATAGCAATCTCCGGCCTTTGGCTTAGCCGTCCTCTTTATCTTCTCGATTTAACTCCGTTAAAAGATAACTATAGATATTTCCTGCCCGGTCTTGCCAGCGATTGGCAAAGCTTCTGGCCCGATTTTCTTCGGGTAAGTTCAATTGGATTTCCAGGAGGGTCCGGCCTTTATCTTTAGCTCTCATATGCAGTGTGTAGCTGCTATCAGCATTAGCCAGGTAGAAGGCCTCCAAATCAGCCTTGGCATTTTCCTCTCTCCCTAAGAGCATAATTTGTTCCCGAACACCTGCAGGAATTTGATCTTTCAGTTGTTCATAGACAAGCTCGCCCTTTTCTGTAAGATAGGAGGATTGTAAGATTTTACCTTTAACATCTTTCCGTATTTCATACTTAGCCTCAACGACGGTAATGAGTTTCTGCTCACAAAGGAGGCTTATAGCCTCAGCTACTGTGAAGTAATCGAAGAAGAGGGTCTCTTGGGCTAAATTTTGCAAGCGGGAAGGGGTAATTCCGGGTAGCCGCTTCAAAAGAGCGAGAATAATCAACTTTACTTTACTGTCATTGACTTTATTTGACATCTTAGCCCCCTTACTTTTTTTAAAGCCTGAAACACAGTATAATCGATTTGGAAAAGAAAAAATACTTTATATCCTCACAATATCGAGCAAGCTAAGCCTCTGCTGTGGCTTGCTGTGTATTGCAGGGTTATAGGGAGGGGTTACTTTTGCAGAGTGTGCTTATCAGCGTCAATAATTTCCTAATGCAGGAATTATTCTTAGATAATATGATCTTAGATTTGCTTTTGGCTGTTATTCTTCTCCTGGCGGCTTATTTTTTACGTCGCCTGCCAACAAAAATAATCTCCAAGCTTGTCCGCTTGCAAGGTTTTCGTGAAAACTTTGAACAGCGTGACCAGTATAAGATTTTGCTGCCGGCGGCAGCCCTCCTTGTTATCAGTGAATTTCTCCTGACTTTCCCCGAAAAAGTAGCTGCCTTTGTTAGCAATCTAAGCTACGCTTTTCTTATATTTGCCCTTATCTATACCCTGCTTTCGGTTTTTTCCGCCTATGTTGAAGTAAAAGTAGAGCTGGATGGAGAATGGCAAAAAAAGCGGGGCCCTGCTTTTTTCTACCTGCGTCTGGGTAAAGTCTTTTTGTGGTTCTTATACATTTTAATTCTTCTGAGTATTTTCGGCGTGAATGTCAGCGGTCTCCTTACCGGAGTCGGGCTTGGGGGGCTTGCTGTTTCCCTGGCGGCCCAAGATAGTATTGCCAACTTGATTGCAGGTATTATTTTGCTTAATGATGACATGATTTCTGTCGGTGACGATATTATTCTCAATAATGTATCCGGCACAGTCCTGCAAATGGGACTTCGCAGTTCGCGAATCAGGGCCTATGACAGGAGTATCGTCAATGTGCCCAATAAAATACTTGCCGAAAATATACTCATTAATGTTTCCCGCTCAGATAAGCGAAGGGTTCTCTTTACCGTACGTTTGCCGCTTGCTACCGATAATGAGCTGTTGGGCAGATTACAAGAAGACATTCGCTGCTATTGGCAAGAGAATAGCCGGATTGATGCCGCGGCCAGCTGGTGTTCTATTGACAGCATTCAGGAAAACGGTATTGACTTTATTGTTCGTTTTTTTGTTCTCAGTTCGGAGTTTTCTCTTATGCAGGAAGAGAAAACCAAGTTTCTTGAATTTTTATGGGCCAAGCTTTCCGAACATGATATTGGGGCCCCCAGCAGTATGCTTGTGATAAAGTACCAGTCCTCTGATTTACATAGGGAAAAAGAAGAAGTGTATCTGCGAGAAGATAAGATAAGTGAAGAAGTATACCCGGGAGGAGAAAAGATAAAAAAGAAAGCCGGCCGGGAGAAGAAGAGATAAGGGCAGGCGAAACGGAGGTATAAGCATGTTGATTGATATTCTGATTATCCTTATTTTCCTGGTTAGCCTATACAAGGGTTGGAAGCAGGGCTTTTTATATAGCATCGGGCTAATTGTCATACTCATTGTTTCCTTTTTCCTGGCGAGCAGCTTCTCCAGTGTTTTGGCGGTCAAACTCTACGATTACGGGGTAGAGAAAGAGGTCTTTCAAGAAATTAAGGCTGATCTCTCCACGGAGCTCTATGCCGGTAAAACGATTGGAGAATCCTTAAGTTCTATCGGCGTGCCGAAGAATTTCCAGGAAATTCTTGCTAGTGGAAGTGGAGAAGAAGCGGCCGGCCTGATTGAGGAATTGGGTAAAACGGTTAGTGATCTGGGGGAAAAGAGCAAAGCCAGGGTGGACGGCATAGCGCAAGAATTAACCAGAAGCTTGATACTGCTGACGATTCAAATTCTTTCCTTTATCCTGATTCTCTTTGTTTCCAATTTTCTTTTACGACTCCTCCTTTCTTTGATTAGCAAGGGGGTAAACAGGTTGCCCTTAATTGGAACGACAAATAGGGTTTTGGGTCTCTTGGTTTCCTTTTTCTTTGCTGTCCTGATTTCCGGCCTGGTCCTGTCTGTATTGCCCGGCCTTCAGACGACCTTCCCTTCTCTGGAAATAGCTATAGAAGAATCAAAATTGGCCGCTCTGTTGCAAGACAGTTCCTTCTACCAATCGCTGCTTGACACAATCTTTTAAAATTGTTCACAATTCCTCCTTGACAAAGCAGGACGTTTAACTTTATATTGTGTATGGTTTAGCACTCGAAGTCTTTGAATGCTAAGTTGAAAAACATCCATTGGCAAATGGATTTTTTGTTTGCCTTAATGTGGATTAAATATAAGGAGGACCAAATGAGAATCAAACCTTTAGCAGATCGTGTTGTGATTAAAATGCTTGAAAAGGAAGAAGTAAGTAAGGGTGGTATCGTATTACCTGAATCCGCCAGAGAAGAACCCCAGGTTGCAGAAATTGTTGCTGTTGGACCGGGCGGGATTGTTGATGGAAAAGACGTCATCATGGAAGTAGAAGTTGGTGATCGGGTATTGTTCAGCAAGTATGCCGGTACCGGAGTAAAGATGGATGGCGAAGAATATACAATTATCAGACAAAGCGACATTCTTGCCATTGTTGAGTAAGAGTCGAGTATAATTAGGAGAAAATAATATATGGCAAAAGATATTAAATTTAGTGTAGAAGCAAGAAAATCTCTGGAAATTGGTTTAAATAAACTGGCCGATACCGTGCGTATTACCCTTGGCCCCAAAGGCAGAAACGTTGTCCTGGATAAATCTTTCGGTGCCCCCCTCATTACAAATGACGGTGTTACAATTGCTCGTGATATTGAGCTGGAAGACCGCTTTGAAAATATGGGTGCCCAGTTGATTAAGGAAGTTGCAACAAAAACACAGGATGTTGCCGGTGATGGTACCACCACCGCTACCTTATTGACTCAAGCCTTAATGCGTGAAGGCCTGAAAAACATTGCTGCCGGCGCCAACCCTGTTATCGTAAAGAAGGGTATTGAACTAGCCGTAGAAAAAGTTGTAGCCGACATTGCCGAAAACTCGCAACAAGTTAACGGCAAGCAAGATATTGCCCGTGTTGCCGCTATTTCAGCTGATGATGAAAAAATTGGTGAGTTAATTGCTGACGCTATGGACAAAGTTTCCAGCGACGGTGTTATTACTGTAGAAGAATCCAATACCTTGGCAACAGAGCTTGAGCTTGTTGAAGGAATGCAATTTGACCGCGGATATATTTCTGCCTACATGGTTACGGACACCAAGAAGATGGAAGCTGTCTATGAAACCCCCTACATCCTTTTGACTGACCAAAAGATTTCTTCTATCCAAGATCTTCTGCCCCTCTTGGAACAGTTAATCCAAACCGGTAAACCCCTCTTTATTATTGCTGAAGATGTTGAAGGCGAAGCCCTCTCCACCTTGATTCTCAACCGTATCCGCGGTACCTTAAACTGTGTTGCCGTTAAGGCCCCCGGCTTTGGTGACAGGCGCAAAGAAATGCTGCAAGATATCGCCATCTTAACCGGCGGTAAGGTGATTTCTGAAGAAATCGGCATGGACTTAAAAGATGCCACACTTGAAGACTTAGGTAGTGCCCGTCAAATCCAAGTTGATAAAGATAAGACCATCATTGTTGACGGTGCCGGCGAAGATGCGGACCTGAAAGCAAGAGTTGACCAAATCAGGGCACAAATTGAGGAAACAGACTCCGATTTTGACCGTGAAAAGTTACAAGAAAGATTGGCCAAGTTAGCCGGTGGTGTTGCTGTTATCAAGGTTGGTGCAGCTACCGAAACAGAACTCAAAGAAAAGAAGAGCCGCATTGAAGATGCCCTTTCCGCTACAAGAGCAGCAGTCGAAGAAGGCATCATCCCTGGTGGCGGAACAGCCTACATTGATGCTATGGATAGTGTAAGAGCACTCCTCGAAGAGGTCGAAGGCGATATCCGCACGGGTGTCCAAATTGTTTTACGTGCTCTTGAAGAGCCGGTTCGCCAAATCGCTGAGAATGCCGGCCTTGATGGCAGTGTTGTTTGTGAAAAGGTGAAGAACTCCGATAAGGGTGTTGGTTTTGATGCCTTGAAGAGTGAATACGTGGATATGATTAAGGCCGGTATCGTTGATCCTGCTAAGGTTGCCCGTTCTGCTTTACAAAGCGCTGCTTCCATTGCTTCCGTTGTTCTTACAACAGAGGCTACAGTAGCTGATATTCCCGAACCTCCGGCACCTGCTGTCGGCGCCAGCCCGGATATGATGTATTAGAATATTTCTAATGTGATAGAATGAGAAGCTGTAGGATAAATCCTACAGCTTTTTATTTTACGATGAGAAGTAACAATACTATGTTGATATTTTGGAGTAAGTAGACTGATGGTAAAAGAATATATTAAACCGGAAAGACATGGCTTATACGAAGCCTTAATCCGTAAAACAGAATGTGACTTGGAAGGGCAGATTTTTCCTCATCAACTTTTTGCTTTTGCCCAAGAAGCAGCAACCAGGCACGCCTTGCGAGCCCCTGACCTGCAAGATGAGAAGTTGAAGAAACAAGCTTTGGTCTGGATGATTTCAGGCACATCGATGCTTTTTTATCCGGAACGCATTGTTTTTGGTGAGAAACTCTTATCGGAAACCTGGTCTAAAGGGGTAAAAGGAATTAAATTTATGCGGGGTCATGCCTTCTATCGTGAGACTTATTCTCAGGAAGGACTATTTGCCCTAGCAAGTAGCGATTGGTTTCTCGTTGATTATTTTACAAGGAAACCGGCCCGTCCCTTAGAGGTAACAAGTGAGGAAAATTTGGCTTCCTGGTCAGCTCCTTTTGAGCCATACGATTTCAGGGCAAAGCGTGTCCGGTCGATTTTAGACGGGGAAAGGCAGGCTGCCCTCAAGGGGGAAAAACCTACAGATTTTGTTACTAAAGAAAAAAAGGCGGATTACAGCCTCTTGGATGATAATAGGCATGTCAATAACATACACTATGTTGCCTTTTGTATAGATACACTTGTTGAGTATTTACAGGAAAAAGGCCATTCTTTTACGGATTATTCCCTACTGGAAGTGCATGTAAATTACGTGGCTGAAGTATTGCCGGGCAATGTGCTCATTATTGCCATGGAGGAGGATAGGGGGAATCCTGAGCCCCTCTTGGCCGATTATGGTAAACTGGCAGTGCTTTCCGATCAATCAAACTGTATTTCTTTCCTTTTTGAAGGCTGGAATGTGACTAAAGAGGAAAGTGCCTTTCGCGCAGAATTGGTTGTTGAGCGGAAAAAATAGCAAGGCTGATGAGGAGAAAGCATGGCAAGCGGTAAACGTCCCCCGAGAACAAATCGAACAAGACCGGCCGGAGAAGATGCCGGGGCTATAAATAAAAGGAGCAGGCAGACCGGTGCAACATCCGTTAAGCCGGCTCGTCCTTGGTGGAAAAACAAACGTTTTATATTTATTTTCAGCCTGTCTCTTTTAACCCTTATTTTGCTCTTTGTTTTTTTGCTGGTCATCCCGCGAGGCCAAATTGATGAGGCTTTTAAGCCTTCAAAAGAGTATGCTGCCCTTCAGAAAAGAGATTTTCCCGGTGGTCAGCCGGAGCGGATTTATCCTATCGGTGACGCCCTGGCCCTTGTCAGTGGTGAAGAGTTAATTTTGGAAAATTACTCCGGTGAGCAAATTTTTGCCTACAACATGCATGCCACCCGCCCTGTCCTTGTTTATGACGGGCCCTACGGCATGTGTGGTGATCGCGAGGGGCAAACCATTATTGCTTTTAGCCGAATTGCCCCCCTTTTTGAAGCCAAGCTGGATGGCGTATTTGCGGGTGCTGCCCGTAGCGTTAAAGGTAATTGGGCAGTCATTGATGAACAGTCCGGTCAAAAGGCCAGGGTCCATCTTTTTAGTGAAGATGGACAACGGATTTATAGTTTAAGCTTTGCCCGGTCAGGCAATCCGATTAGTCTGGCCTTTACAAATGACGGTAAATTTCTGGATATTATCCTTTTGAATAGCTCGGGTAGTCGTCTGGAAACCTTGCTGCGCCGTTATGATCTGGAGGGTGGCCTGATTGCCCAAAAAGCCATTGAAACCTATAATTCTCTTTTTTATTCGATCAAGCATGACCGAAACAATCATCCCGTTATTCATTCCTCTAGTGAAGTATTAAAGATTGATTATGCAAAGGAGGAACTCCTGATTGAGCAAGAATTCTCATCGATTTTAGCTGTTGTCCCCCTGGGCGATGAGCTTCTGGTCTTCGCCAATACACAAAGTGATGGTTTTTTCTCCATTTATGCCCTATCGGCAGAGGGGGCGCTCTCGACAAAAGTTGAAAACATTGGTCGGGTGTCGAATGTGCAATATCAAGAGGGGATGCCGCTGGTCTACTATACGATGAATAATGTCCTGGCTACATACGATATTCGCGGGGAGAAGAAGGGGGCTTCAACCGCTTTAGACGGGGAAATTTTCTCCTATGCCATTCTTGAGAAAAACCGCCTTAATGTGGTCAATTCCCATGGGGCAAGAGTGATTCAGAGTCCATAATTGCAGGTTAAGCGGATGAGAAAAGAGACAGGGCATTTTGATGTAATTATTGTCGGTGGCGGTGCAAGTGGCCTTTTTGCAGCTTTACTAACCGCTATGAAAGCGCAGGAGAGGAAGCAAGCCTGCCGTATATTAATTTTGGAAAAAGAGAAAAAACTTGCCCGAAAATTGCTGGCCAGCGGCAATGGCCGGTGTAATTTAGGCAATCGTCAGGTTACTATAGATGATTATGAAACTTCAGAAAGAGGGAAGCTTGAACAAATGCTGGCCCGTGTGCCCGATTCTTTTCCCGCCATGTTTTTTAAGAACCTGGGAATTGAAATTAAAGAAGACGAGGCCGGCCGCTTGTATCCCTTATCGGAAGAAGCAGCGGCTGTTCATGCCAGTTTAATTTCCGCCCTAGGGGCCTATCATATTGAATGGGAACTTGAGACGGAAATAGTTGAAATAGAACAGCGGCAAAAGGATTATCGCCTAAAAGATGAACATGGGGTCTGCCGGACCTGCAAAAGTGTGCTCTTTTCTCCGGGTAGCCAAGCCTCCCCCCGCTTGGGTGGAAACTCCAGTGCCAGCCGCTTGGCCCAGCACTGGTCCCTGGATTATTTCCCGGAACGGCCGGCCTTAACCGCCCTTGTTCTTTGCGATCAGAGATTTTCCAAACAAGCCTCTGGAGCCCGCTTTAAAGGTGAGGCCAGGCTCCGTTCAGGAAGGACTTTTTCCGGTGAATTTCTCTTTTCGAATTTAGGTCTTTCCGGTATTGTGGCCATGGACATCTCAACTATTCTTGGTCGGAAAGCCGGAACTTTCCAAAAGTTAAAGGGGGAAGAGTTTTTCCTCTTTCAAGAAGTTGAACCCATTGTTTTAAATTTTGTTCCCGCCCTCAACAAAGAAGGGGTCTATCGCTTCCTTTTAAGTAAATACGACTTATTGAAAGAAAAAAATCCTGAGCTCCTCAGCGCCTCCCTAATCCCTAGGAAAATTGCTCAAGCCATTTCAAACAGGCGTCTGAAGGAAGCCAAGATGAAAAGCTATGATGAGCTTGGCGACCGGGCATTTCGAGAAGAGCTGAAAAGACTTTCCGGACTTTTTTGTTCGTATGAGCTTAGCCTTTCCGGCCTTCGTTCTTTTGATTTTGCGCAAATTGCTCGGGGAGGTATAGCCCTGTCGGCCCTGCGTAGTGATATGTCCCTGCACCGGAGAAGAGGCTTTTTTCTTGCCGGAGAAAGCCTTGATGTTGCCGGCCGTTGCGGGGGCTACAATCTCCACTTTGCCCTAGCTAGCGCCTATTTAGCGGCAGGGGGAATAGCGGATTATTTGTGGCCTCCGGGACGTCCCTAAGCTTAAAGTCGTTTTTCCAGAATTTCCTCTGCCTTAATATATAAGTTTAGGAGTCCTTCTTGGCGAATTTGCGCCTTGCCATATTCTTCATAAAGTTCGGCGCTGCTTTCTGTCGCGAAGCGAGCTTCCAAATCACTGATTTTATCATCCAGTGAGAGTAATTCTCCTTCCATGCTACGTAGGGCCTCAGAAATTTTTGCTCGAATTTGCCTTTGAACTTGCCTGCTTTTTGTGAGAGGGGGGACGACTTTTAATCCGGGGAAGAGGGCGATGTCTTCAGCGGAAAATAGAATCTGCTCCCGGCTAGGGGCTTCTGGCTTATCCGCTGCTCCGCTTGCCTCTTCTTTTTCTTGCAGAAAGGCCCGGACAGCATTGCGGTAAGCTGCGTAGTGCGGAAACTCTCGTATTTCAGGGCCGATAAAGCCAAAGACCTTGTCGGCTATATTTTCGATAAAGTAGCGGTCGTGGCTAACCGCAAGCACCGTTCCGGTGTATTTTTTTAGGGCCTCTTCTAAGATTTCCGAGGAAGCAATGTCCAGGTGATTGGTTGGTTCATCCAGAAAGAGCAGGTCGGGTTTTGCCTGGAGAATCATGGCGAGGGCCAGGCGAGATTTTTCTCCTCCGGACAGGACGGCCAGCTCTTTTCCCAGGTCTGTACCAAAGAAACCGTAGGAGGCTAAAATTTCCCGGGCCCGGCCGTAACTTAAATGCTCATCACGGAGCATGAGACTTTCGATGACGCTTAGATGGGAGTGGTCGAAGCGGTGACTTTGCTCAAGTTTAGCGTAGCGGAGATTCTCTACCAGCATAATTTCACCAAGCATATAGGGGTTATCTCCGCTAAGAGCTCTCAGTAAACTGGATTTTCCGCAGCCGTTGGGCCCGCAGAAGAGTATTTTCTGTCCCGCCCTTACCTCAATGCTGAAAGGCTCAAAAAGCTCGTTTTCACTATCCGGAAAATGTACACTGAGCTCCTTGGCGGAGATTAATAAGCGATTAGCCCGCCCCGGTTCCGAGCCCTGCAGCTGGCGAAGGGAAAAGCCTTGTTCAGCAATTTTGCCCCTGCTCTTTACGGCTTTTAGCGCATCATTCAGTTTGGCCAGTTTCTTCTGCCGGCTATGGTAGGAGGAAATCTTCCGATGGGAAAGTAGGGTTTGAACAATCTCTTTTTCCCGCTCAATGCTTTTTTCTAATTTTTTTTGCTCATTGGAGAGGCGGAGTTGATTTTCGGCTTGTATTTCTTTAAAGCGCGAATAATTTCCCCGGTGGACAGTGCATTCGCCGTAATTGATCTCACAGGTCAGATTGCAAACGGCATCCAGAAAGTGTCGGTCATGAGAGACAATGATCATAGCGGCTTTACTTTCCTTTAGCTGGTTCTCAAGCCATTCCATGGCATCAATATCAAGATGGTTTGTCGGTTCATCGAGTAAGAGCAGGTCTGAGTCACTAATCAAAATACTGGCCAGCTCGAGTCGCATTCTTTCTCCACCGGATAAGCTGCTTCTGTTTTGTGAAAGTTTTTTGGCGTCAAGACCCAAGCCTGCTGCAGCCTGTAAAAGCCGATAAGGATAGTCCTTCGCCCCGCTGGCCTCCCATTGTGCGCTTAGCCTAGCATATTTTTGGAGTAGGCCGGCATCTTCCGGATTTTCCTGCATTTTTTCTTCAATCAGGAAAAATTCTTCGCGCATTCTTTGCCATTCAGGATGTTGGGGGATACCTCTCGTATCTGTGGTCTGGCTAAATTCCTGCTCCAGATAGGAGATAATTGTACCGCTGCTGATGTGAATCCGCGCCTCTTGGTCATCCGGTGTTTCCTTTCCGGCAATTAGTTTAAGGAGGGTTGATTTTCCTGACCCGTTATTTCCGATTAAAGCCAGCTTATCCCCCCGATCAAGGCGCAATTGCACCTCTTTTAATACAGGTTTGCCGGCAAAGGATTTAGAAAGCTTGTCCAGAATTAAAATACTCATGGCCTATATCTTACCATTTCTTCTTGCCAAAGAAAGTAGAAATAAAGTAGACTGTAGCCACATGGCCAATATGGAGGTGTCTATCATAATAGGGGGTCGGCTGAAAAAGATAGCGGCTCGGTCAAAATGGAAGCTGAGAACGATGGACCGGCTCCGGATAAAGATTCAGATTTTGCCAGACTGACCGATGAGGAAAAAATAGCGCTTATTGGCTGGCTGGAACAAGTAGGGGAGTCATATAGTGAGATTGCCGCGGCTTTGGATGAACTGAAATCCGGTCTTATCAGCTTTGACTTTGCGGAGAATTCTTGGCCGGATAGCGACCTATACCGGGGAGTTAAAGAGAAGATTGAAACAGCTGTTGCCAAAATCGAAAACTTCCCTCAAGAAGATTTTTCCGCAGCTAGTGAGGGGATCTTTAAGAAGGCAAAGGAGATGAACGCCTTTTTTACAGATCTTATTCGGGACTTAGCTGAGGTCTCCACTGAAGAGGCCCTTTTCTCCTTTGCGGAAAGCAGCTTGGAAGAAGCCTTGGATAAGATGCAGGGCTTTCTTGACGAATTACAAGATTTTCGCTCCTAAAGGGAGGCACAAATAAGCTGGCTTAGCCTAGGCCGGGAGAGTCGTTTTGGTCCGGCACGATGTAGCCTTTTGATACAGCAAAAATGGCCAGTTGAGCAATACTTTCAAAACCGGTTTTGGAAAGAATCCGGTTGATGTTGTTGCGCACGGTATTTTCTGCCAAGAAAAGGGTCTCGGATATCTCCTTGCGGCTTAAGCCTCGGCAAACTAAGCGGAGAATTTCTACTTCCCGCTCTGTCAAATCCAGCTCAGCAGCACCGGGGGCAACCTCTTCTTCGGGGAAACGGTTATAATTTTGCATGGTGGCATAGATGCTTTTTAACAAGTCTTCCTTGTTGATATTTTTATAGACAAAACTATCGGCTCCTGCCTCCTTAGCAGCATGAACAAATGACATGTCCGGCATAGCTGTCATGAGAATGACTTTGATTTGGGGCATTTTTCTTTTTAATTTTACAGTTTCGGAAATACCAACATGGCCGTCCTCATTACAAATATCCATCAGGACCAGGTCCGGCTTGTAAAATTCACAAAGCGGAACAACTTCAGCGGCATTTGTTGATTTTGCGACAATCTCAATATCCTCGACAAGCTCTAAGGATTCAGACAATGAGTCAAGCAAAATTTGCTGATCTTCAATTAAAATCATGCGTATCATGGTATACTCCTAAATATTCCCCATCAACAAAAGGGACTGTTTCCCTTCTGCTTCTGAATATAAATCTTTTTCGACCACTAATCAAATAGCCGGGGTACTATCCACCCAGCCCATTATAACATGTCTATGCCTCTCTTTTTCGAGCCCTCTTGCAAACAAACAGGCATTCTGTCTAATCAGATTTAATATTTCGGAAAATTACTAGTATAATGAAAACAATCACCTTGGGGGAAGTATTGTGAAAACAAAGCGAATGACAAAGCTAAGCCGACAACAAATAAGCAGAAAGAGAAGTCTGAAGACGGTATCTTGTGTTCTTATCCTTATCTTACTTACTCTTCTTCAGAGCGGGACAAGTTTATTTTGGACCCGTAACATTGACGCTGCAACGGCTAAAGCAGGTCAAGAGTTGGCCCCGGCAGATAAGGAAGTTCCTGTTTATTACTATGACTATCCGGGCTCCTTTTTCGGTTTGGCTTTAGCGCAAACTTTTGCCTATTCCGACCGCTTTCGCCTGGGAAGGGAATCTTCTGTTTATGGAGAAACAGTAGAAGATGCGATTTATCTTTTACCGGAAAATCAAGTGTATCCATTTTTACAAAGTTCTCTTGAGTATGATGCCAGAGATTATCGGGCTGTCTATAGAGCAGGTCTAGTTATTGCTGCTGATCCCAACAGGGTGGCATCAGACCTTAGGTCCTGGTCTGATTTTTCCTATTACATCAGAGAGCACAAGGATACACAAGTCGGCCTCTTTATTGAGCCGGAGTATATTCTCGCTTCTATGGGCTTAGCGGACCCTTCAGGAGAGAATAAGAGATTTTGGACAGAGAGCTTAAGTCTTGTTGCGGAAGAAAACAACCTGTCCATATTTCGTGGAGAAGATACCAATGATGCCTGGCCGCTGGAAATTATTACCGGCGGACTTGAAATAAGTTCCCTCCCGGAGGTCTTACTCTTGTGGGATTATCAAGCGGCTCAATTAAACCTTAAAATGGCAAATTCGGAATATATCTTCCATGTACCTGAAGAAGGAAGCCTGGTGCTGGAATTCGGCCTATTCGCACGGGGTGACAAGGCCAAGGCTGTTTTTGAGAAACGATTAAATGATGAAGGTCTTGACCTTCTGGCAAGAAGCTTGCTCTTTTTTGGTTACAGGCTGGAAGATGGCAGTTATCCTTATGATGAAGGAACACTTAGTAATCCGGGCTGGTATGACTCCTTCAAAGCTGTCCGTCATGGCTACCCGCCCGCTCAGGAATATGGGCACAGGCAATTACACCTGGAAGATTATGAACAGTTTAACCGGAAACTTTTCAGGTATACTGCGGAGTTTAAACGGGATGTGTTACAAGAAAATTCCTTTTTCCCGGCTAATGCCGAAGAAGAGAGCATATCTCTAAGTGTCTTTTTACCCATTTTCTTTATCTGGCTGGCTATTATATTTTTCCGCTTGGATAATGCGGCGATAGCCCGGTCCATGGGTATGCTCTTGTTTTGGTTGTCTCTTGCAATAACGATGTACTTTATCCAGATGATGTATTCGGGAAGTGAACATTTTGAAGTCTTATCTTATATCCGGTTTTTACCCTTTTTAGGTATCGTCGATGCCTGGTTTTTTACAGGGCTTAACCTGGCAAAATCCCAGGGTCTGGTAAGTAAAAATCAATCAGTTGCAGCCTTTCTCCTAAGCATCATCTACTACATAGTAGCCATTGCCTATATCTTTAATGAACTTCACGGGCAAACTTTTACCCTAAACCCTTACCTGGAAATAACAAGATTGCAGCCCTTATTTTATGTAATGACAGTGTATGTTCTTGTCTTATGGCTACTGGGTTTTTCCCTTCTGATGAAGTGTCAGGCTACGGTATATCGGCTTAGCTCATTTATGCCGCTTTTTGCCTTTGTTATCCTTTTTATTGCCAATATCATCTATTTCAACACCAAGGTTTCCATCACGAGCGGTGTCTTCGATTTAATGAATATTATCGGCAGCGTTATTATTTTGGAAATTTCCTTGCGTGTCCGTGTTATCCCTGCAAATATCGGCTACATTAAATTATTTCGCTATAGCCCGGTAAACCTTCGCTTGTTAAGTGATGATTTAAAAGAAGTTTATCCGCCGGAACGCGATACCATTTCCAAAACGGATATGGCGGCTATTCGCCGAGCTATTAAAGAACAAACGAAAGGCAGGCGAAAAGGCGACAAGCGAGAAAGAAATCATCAGCAAGAAACACCCGGCATAAAAGTGGCTAAAGAAAAGTCTAAGGGGCTGATTTATAACATAAGTCGCTTAAGTAGCGGCTTTCTCATCTGGGAAGACGATATTAGTGAAATCTTGAAATTAAAAGAAGAATTATCGGGCTTGACCTCTCTCTACGAATATCAGGGGGCCATGCTTGCACAGGAACGAAGCATAAAAAGCCAGTATTTATCCATGCGCTATCGCAATCGGATGCTTGAAAGCCTGGAAACGAGCTTGTCCCGGCAACTTACGGAAATTAGACAAAGTTTGTATGAAATAAAGAAATCCGCAGATATGAAATTCGTGCGTCATGAGCTGGGGCGAGTCAAAATCATGGTTTCCCAGTGTAAGCGCAAGAGTAACTTGCTGGTTCGCGGAGAAGAAAAGGTTGACTTGGAAGAAGTTAAGATGATCTTAAATGAGGCCTTACAGGATGCTTCGACTTCAAATATCAAAGGTTTTGTCGTTTGCGAAGGAGGAAAAAATGTAGCCACAGATGAACTGATTCTAATTTATGACTACTTGCAATTTGTCCTGCAAAAAGCGGTAGATATAGGAAATCCCTTCCTCTTCATAACCTTGCGAAATTCTGAAGAAGCTTTAGTTTTCCAAATTATCTTCAATGCCGGAACAAAGCTTGAAGAAAACTTTTTTGTTATGCCTGATTTTGCTAAGGATTTTGACAATGAAAAGGAACTCGTAAAGACCATTGAAGAAGATAATGGCGATTTTCATATTCGAATTTGTATAAAGGAGGGGGTCTAATGCAACATTTTTATGGTATCTCTGCGGGTATCCGCCTAGCCTTACAAATCGCTTTGCTTTTGGGTATCGCCGTGCAAATGATTCTCCTCTTTATCCATGCCTTTATCCGCAAGGAGAAGAATTCGATTTATTACTTTTTAATAGAAGCAGGCGTGCTTTACTTCTTTATTGTCTTGAACCTGTCTCTGGGTCTGATACAGGTTACTGAATCAAGAAATTTGTACTTTGAACCCTATCCTGTCTTATGGTCTATAACCTTGGCTTCTCCCGCTCTGGGTGTACCTGTTGTCTTGAAAGAAAATAGCAGAAGTGCTTCCCTGGCTGTGATTTGTTTGGCTTTCAGTTCGGCTTTTATGGAAGAACTGGCCGGTCCTTGGTATACAAACCTCATTTTTATGGCAAGTAGTATCTTGCTTGTTCGCTCTCTTTTTGAGCTGCGAGGCAATATTAGCTATATACAGGCAAACCTAAGCCGGTTTTCTATGAAACAAGCCTTTGATTCTTTTCCTGAGGGGCTGGCTATAGGCAGGGAACACGGTAATATCAGCATTATTAACACGAAAATGAGAAAAATAATGGCTGAAAAGGGGCTTGTTCCGGATAAAAGGTCATCCGGCCTCAGGAAAGCCTTCCGCCGCATGATTCGAGAGGATAAGATTAAGAATCAAAACCGATATAGTTCAAATTTTACCCTGAGCAATGTCTTTCTTAGAAGTGAACGTAAGAAACAAGAAGAGAACAAGGGAAGAAGAGATTTGAAAAATGAGCGTCTGCAAAAAGAACAGAAGGAGCGGCCCAAACAAATTGTCTTCCGCTCTTTTGAAAGTGAAGGCAAGATTTATCGTTATACCGAAGAACCATTTTCTATTACCGGTAAAAGGTATCATCAAATTCTTTTAAGCGACATTTCCCGGGAGAGCGAACTGATTAAACAAATTCAGGAAAAAAATAATGCTTTGGAAGAATACAATAAGCAGCTGGAAGTGATGCTATCCAATATTGAAGAAATTGAGTTGGATAAAGAAACCCGCCGGATGCGCAATAGAATCCATGATGTCATGGGACAACGTTTATCGATTATCCACTCCAGCCTACAACAGATGGATCGGGAGAAAGAAGTCCCCTTGGATGACTTGCTGAACCTGCTTGAAGATATGATGAGTGATTTGAATGAAGCCGACCAGTTTAACCCTCTGCATCGCTTTGAAAATATCAAGAGTACTGCAGATATCGTGGGTACAAAATTAATCCGTGAGGGAAAGATTTTTCAAGATAAAGATATTGCTGCTGTTTCCTTACAAATTCTGCGAGAAGCTGTTACGAATGCGATTCGTCATGGGCAGGCAGAGGAAATCATAGCCAGTTTTGAGGAAGATGATACCGGCTACTCGCTAACTATTGCAAATAACGGGAAAATTCCTTCACAAAAGCTAAGCGAGGGCGAGGGAATCAGTGGTATGAGGCAAAAGCTGGAGCCTTTCTCCGGTGAACTCAAAATTAGCTCCCAAGATGTTTTTACAGTCCATATCCATATCCCGAAAAAACAGGATAAGATATAGGCGTATGGTATAGCGGACCTTAGCTTTCACAAAATACAAGACCCTGTACACATAGGCCCTTCTATACAATTCTCGAATTTTCTCAGGGAGTTTTGTACAAGACCCTGTACACATAGGCCCTTCCCTCCGGGAGGGGCTGACAATTTGCATGCTCTTGCCGGGGCTTGTCGGAAAGCTTGTGATTTAAAGTTCCTTGAACTTGGCAGAATTAATTTGTCAAAACATTCAAGGAGGAGAAAATGATGACTTACTTATACAGAAGCAAGGCAAGGGCTTATGGGCGGAAAATGTTTTGTCTGTTCCTAGGTGTAGTTTTAATCTTAGGGATGGCCGGCAGCACGAGTTCTGCTGAGGGAACATCAAGTCTAAGCCAGCCTACCAATCGTCTTTACATGGACCGTGGCAACCTCTTGGGCAAATTTATTCGCATTGTTACACCCAAGCCGAATTATGAGGCGAGGAATCCAAAAGATTATAAAGTGATAGAAATGGGTGTATATAACCATTATTCGGAGCACAATCCTGCGGATAAATATTTTTGCTTCTTGCCCCTTTGTCCGACCGGACCGGACCTGGTGGACCAGAGGCGGTTTAATGTGCAAGATATGCTTTATCAACTCTATCACCAGTTGGATAGTGGGGAAAGGGACTTAATAGTCCGGGAACTTTCTGAAGCAACCTATTTTGGCTATGGGGCTATCCCAATCAGTAAGCGGACCAAATATATGCAAATGGCTTTGCAGATGAGAATTTATGAAATACTTGGTTATAGGTTGGAAAAGGTAGACGGAGAGGATGATTTTTCCTGGTATAGACCACTTATCTCAGAGATAAACCGCCGGAGAGACAATTGGCGTAATGAATCCGGTCTTCAGGGTCAGACTATTGAACTCGAGCCTGGAGCCAGCTATTCACTAATAGATGAGCAGGGGGTCTTGGAATCTTTTATGTGGAATGCAGGTTATGCCCCGGATACAAGCTATCTCTTACCGGAGACAGACAATCATGTTCAGTTTGTTTGGACTTGGCCAAATACCATAACCTTCAGTGCGAGTAAGGACTTTACCGGTTCCGCCCCGGTTAGATTTGCAGCGGGCGGTCCCTCAACGCAGCACTGTCTTGATGATGGTGAGACCCAAACGAGAATCAGCACGGAATATAACATGCCCCCTCGTACGATTACCTTCACTTTACAGGCAGTCAGGCCTGAGAATTCTCTTGGTCAGCTGAAAATTGAGAAAACCGCTCCGCAAATTGTGGCTTGGACCAGACAGATGCATGAGGCCTTTGGAGAAGAACTTTGCCAGCCGCTTATAGAAGATTTGCCGCTTGCCGATGTGGGATTCACCCTTGTTTCCGATGAAGATATTATGCTGGACGGCACTCTTTATGGGCGAACTGAGCTACAATACTCTTTCAGGACAAATGACCTGGGGATCGGTCTTTTGGAAGATATCCCCTGTGGTAGGTATATCTTATACGAAGAGGATGTCAGCCCTATGTATGAAAAACTTGAAGGGATTAATATAACTGTAGAAGCAATTTGCTCGGATACTGATAGGGAACCTCTCCGCATCCATAATAAAAGAAGGGAGATAGTACTTACCGGAGTCAAAGTTTTCAAGGATGTCGGCGATATTAGCATAGAAGCTATGGAAGCGATAAAAGATGGGGTCCAGTTCGGTCTGTATACAACAGAAACCATGTATTTCGGAGAAGAAACACTTCCGGCAGGCAGTCTGATTTCCCTTGCTCAAGTATCGCCCTTGCCTAATCTAAATGACTTTAGTGAGAGCGGTGAGGAGCATCTGGAACTCAAATTTTTCTTGCCTTTTCCGGGCCGTTTTGAATTAAGAGAAAAATTATCTTCTGAATATTACCAAACTCTTGCCCCTGTTGAGCTTGACCTGTCTGGCGGACTGGGAGAGGAGGGACAAGTGGAAGGGCAACTTGAGTTTGTTCTCTCCGAGCCTCTGTTTAATGAAAGAAAAGAAAGCCTTGCTTGTTGTAATATAGAGGAAAGAGCAGCCGGTGAAGAGGAGGATTTACCGGAAGAGAAAGGAACAGAGCCTGAGGAGAGGCAGGAAAATAATATGCCGGAATCCCCGGATACTTCCGGAAAAGAGATTAATACGGAAGAGCCGGACAAGCAAGTGATTGAAGTAGCTCCACAGAATAGGAATGAGCTGCCTGTTCAGGTGCTGGTAAAATCACCAAATGTTGATGTCCGAAATATCAATACACTAGCGGAAAATAATAAGCAGGCGGACCCGCCTCCTAAACAGGTAAGCTTACAAGAAAAAGCCATATTACTACCCAGTACAGGGGAAAGTCGGAAAGCAATAAGCCTTCTTGCCGGAAGCCTCCTTGTCTTTTTGGGCAAGTGGCTGAGATACAGGGCATAAGCCCCTGTATCTCTCTACCCTATTTCCTTACTTAAGAGCCAAGCAGCTGTGCTTGCAGGTCCTCCTATGTGGTATAATCCCTTTTAGTTTACCTATAGGAGGATTTTTGCATTTCATGAACAACTTGGATATAAGGGGTATACTCATGTCTATTCTGGTTTTAAGTATCTCCCTGTCTACTCATGAGTACGCTCATGCGCGAATGGCCTATCAACTTGGTGATGATACAGCCAAGAAGGCAGGGCGGATGACCCTGAATCCCCTCGCTCATTTGGATCCCCTTGGCACTCTTGCTTTTATCTTTGCTCGAGTGGGTTGGGCTAAACCTGTTCCGGTAGACTACAGTCGCTTGACAAAAGCAAAAAATGTAAAACAAGGGGTGATGCTTGTCAGTTTAGCCGGCCCGGTATCTAATTTGCTCTTATCCTTTGTCGGGGCTTTTCTGCTCAATTTTTATGTGGTGCTTTTCAACCTCTTCGTGACCAATCCGTCAAGCTTGAGTAACTGGCAATTTCAAATGCACAGCCTGCTCGTCCTTTTTTTATACTTTTTTCATAAATCTAATATTTATTTAGCTATTTTTAATTTGCTTCCCCTGCCGCCACTTGACGGATCAAAAATAGCAGCTTATTTCTTGCCGGATAAATACTATATACGCTTGGCTAAATATGAACGTTATATCGGCTTGCTTGTATTTGCCCTCTTTATTTTTGCCGGCAAATACTTAACGCAAGTCATGGATTTTCTAGCAAAGCCTTTTTATTATATTTTGATGTACCCTTGGGAATCTCTTGCCAAGTTTGTGCTTACGCTTCTTAAGGGATAGCCTATGCCGGATAGCCTATTTGATTATGCTGATATCAAAGAATACTCCAGCCCCCTGGAACTGCTTGACCATATTATTAGCAAACACCGGGCTGACCTCTTTAATCTGCCTATAGCAGAGATTTCCCGGCACTATATTGAGGTTCTTCGCATCTCCCGGGAGCAGGGTCTGGATATGAATTTAGCCAGTGAATTTATTGTCATGGCGGCAAGTCTCATGGAGATGAAAGCAGCGATGCTTTTACCTGATGAGCAAGAGCAAGGTCCACAAGAAGAACGTCTGCGACAAGATCTTGTCTTGCAGCTGATGGCCTACCGGCGTATGAAGAGAATTGCCCTTGAACTGGAGCAAAAGCACCGGGAAACAGGATTTTCTTTTATTCGGGAACCGCTTAATCCTGAAGATTTAGCTTTGTCTATCGAAATACAGGCAACGCCCCTTGACAGAGAAGCTTTTTTCCGGGGGATAGAAAATCTGGAGTATGTAAATAGTGAACGGTACAGCCAGCAGAATATCCGGATTAAGCGCTTGCTGCGGCGCGAGAACTTTTCTGTCAGCAGGATTATCAAAAGGATTTTTAGCAAAATCAAAAAGAAGGCCAGACTGTTTTTCAGTGAGCTGTTTGCCGGGCGCAAGTCGCCAAAAGCAGAGCGGATTGCAGGTTTTCTTGCTATTTTGGAAATGGCTCAAAAAGGTGAGGTTGATGTTGAACAAAAAGAAAGTTTTGGCGATATTTTAATTAAAGCTTCAAATGAGGAAGGAGGAGAATAGTGGCAAGGGATTTGTTCTCGAAGATAGAAGCCCTTTTATTCACTTTTGGCAGGCCTCTGCCCTGTCGAGATATTGCGGGATTTTTGGGAAAAGAGGAAGAGGAAACCGAGCTTTTACTGGAGGCCTATAAAGAATCCCTCCAAAAGGATTCGGAACGCGGAATTTGTTTAAAAAGAGTAGAAGACCGGTATCTTTTGAGTATAAAGCAGGAGCATATCGAATTTGTAGCTAACATTTGGCCCTTAACCGTCCAGAGTAAACTTTCCCCGGCTGCCTATGAGACCTTGGCCTGTGTGCTTTATAACCAACCCGTTACCAGGGCACAAGTGGAAGCCGTGCGCGGGGTGAACAGTGATGGTATTATGAGTAGGCTTGAGGAACGAGGGCTTATTGAGGAGTGTGGTATCCTGGAACAGCCGGGAAGACCTAGTGTGTTTCGGGTTACGGACAAGTTTATGCTGGAAGTCGGCATAGAGTCGAAAGAGGACTTAAAACCAACGGAGTTATTGATGTATGAGACAATTCGTTCATTAGAAGAAGGTGACATGTGAGGCAGTATACCATTGCTATTGACGGGCCTTCCGGTGCCGGTAAAAGTACCAGTGCACGGGCTTTGGCAGAAAAACTTAAGATTGCTTACCTGGATACGGGGGCCATGTACCGGGCCCTGGCCGTTGCCCTCTTGGCTGACGGTATTTCGCCAAAGGATGCAGAGAAGGTGAAGGAACTTTTACCAAAGTATACCATTGAGGTCTGCTTTACCGAGCAGGGCCAGCGCAGCCTGGTAAACGGTATTGATCAAACTGATAAATTATATAGCGGTGAGGCTTCTATGGGCGCTTCTGACGTCAGCAAGCATCCTTTTGTTCGCCAATATCTTGTCGGTGAGCAAAGGCGCATTGCCGAGACAACAAGCTTTGTACTTGATGGCCGTGATATAGGAACTGTTGTCCTGCCTGAGGCGGATGTGAAATTCTTTTTAACGGCCAGTCCGGAGGCAAGGGCAAAGAGACGCTGGCTTGATTTTCAGAAAAAGGCTGAGCCAATTACTTTAGAACAAGTGCTTCAGGATATTAATAAGCGTGATAAGCAAGATACGGAGCGTGAAGTCAGCCCCTTGCGGAGAGCAGAAGATGCCTACCTTATTGATTCTACAGACTTAAGCTTTGAAGAAGTTCTGGCGGCTATGCTGGAAATTATTGAAGAAAAGAAAATAGTGGCCTATGTTGAAAAAATTTAAAGGTAAGAAATACCCCTTACTTACGAAAATTGGCGTAGTAATTTTATACAGCTTTGCCAGGCTTATTTGCCGCCCCGTTTTTCACGGTCTCCAAAATATACCGGAGGAAGGGCCTTTTATATTGATTGGCAACCACCAAAGGTTTTTTGATGTGATGCTGATTCATCTTGAAATGCCACAAAATCCTCGTTGGCTTTCAAAAGAAGAGTTGTCGCGTTACCCGGTGGTCCGCCAGTTTTTAGAGTCTTTACATACCATCCCTGTTGACCGGCAAGGGCTAAACTTAAAAGCCGTGAAAGAGGTTTTCCGCAGCCTTAAAGAGGGGCAAATTATCGCTATTTTCCCGGAGGGGACCCGGGTTTCTTATGAAAATATTGGTAATGTTATGCCTAAAGACGGGGTTGTTAGTTTGCTTTCACGGGCGGGTGTTCCTATTGTCCCTTTTGCCATTAACGCGCCCTACCGCTTATTCCGAAAAAATGATATTTTCTTTGGCGAACCCTTCACATTGACTCGGGAAGACGGTAAGAGGGTGGAGGAGACAAAGGCTCTCATTATGCATAAAATCTACGGTCAATTAAAGGAATTACCGGCGCAACTCGAGGGGAAATATGAAAAATATAGAGAGGGACGAAACGATGATTGAGCGGAATAAGCAGGAGGCTCTTCCCCTATCCCTTACCGTCGCACAAACAGCCGGATTTTGTCCGGGGGTGAAAGGGGCGATTATGGGTGCGGAAAGGCTCTTGCAAGAATATCCCGGAGTTAAGTATATGTACGGCGAAATTGTCCATAATGAGCTAGTTGTTAATGATTTGCTCAAAGCCGGCTTCCGGCTAATCCATCAGCCGGATGAGGTCAAGGAAAGTGGCGTTTGTCTTGTTCGTGCACACGGGATTACACTGGAAGAGGAAAAGGCCCTGCAAGAAAAGAAGCTGGAGCTTGTCGATTTAACTTGTGTTTGGGTAAAGAAAATTCACAAGTTGGCCGAAGATGCCAAGGAAAAAAAGCAACTTTTTATTCTGTGTGGTGATAAAAATCACCCGGAAGTTCGAGGTATTATTTCTCATGCCGGTAAAGAGGCTTTGGTAATTTCCTCGGAGGAAGAGGCGGAAAGCCTAAAAGATCCGGGGAAACCAGTAGTTTTAGCTGCACAAACTACCTTTTCAAAAAAGACATTTAACTCCATTAAAAATATAATAAAAAATAAAATGATAAATCTTGAAATTTTTGATACAATATGTTCTACGACTGCCGATAGGCAAATGGAAGCACAAGAAATAGCAAAAAATTCAGATTTGGTCTTGGTTGTGGGAAGTGCCCACAGTTCTAATACAAATAAGTTATTTCAAGTCTGTCAAGCCTATTGTAGTCAGACATATTTAATTCAACGGCCGGACCAGGTTTTATCCCTAGTCAAGGATAAAAACCTGCGACAGATGCGAATCGGAATTACAGCAGGAGCGTCAACACCGGAACGTATGATCAGGGAGGTTATTTACGTAATGACAGAACAGCAAAATTTCAGCGAAGAAAAAGAAGTGCTTAACGAAGAAGCTGAAAACCAAGAAGTGCAGATGGAAGCCGAAGCTACTGTGGAGCACCAATCTGAGGAAACCGGTGATGATGAGCAAGTAGCAACAGAAGCAGTCGAAGAAAAAGAAGAATTCAGCTTTTCCGACTATATTGATGAGATTCCTCAACTTAAGAGGGGTCTTGTTGTGAAGGGCTCGATTGTTCGTTATGACGACGAATTTGTTTATGTTGATGTCCGTGATAAATCTGAGGGCAAGGTGCCCCGACATGAGTTTGTGGATGACCCGGACTTTGATTTAGACAGAGCTGTGGAAAATCACGAAGAAGTGGAAGTCTATGTCCGTCATATCAAGAATACTGATATGGGTAAGGAAATTAATTTGTCAAAGGCAAGAGTTGACTTTGAGAAGCATAAGGAAGTTATCCACCGCGCATTTGAAGAACAAACCCCGGTTACCGTTAAAGTAAACAATGTTGTGAAAGATGGGGTTATCGCCACCTACGGCAGTGTTGACCTTTACATCCATCGCACGCAACTCGAATTAAGGCGTGTTGATGACCTTGAACCTTATAGAGGTAAAACACTTGAAGTCCTAATCACACAATTTGACACAGCCAGAAGAAGACTTCGTGTTTCCGGTTCAAGAAGAGCCCTGCTCCAAGAAGAGCGCAAGGAAAAGGCACATGATGTTTGGGAGAATATTGAGGTCGGTAAGGAATATGAAGGACGGGTTCGCAGCCTCACCAAGTTCGGCGCTTTTGTAGATATTGGCGGTGTTGATGGCCTTGTCCATATTAGTGAGTTATCCTGGAACCGCATTAAGAGTCCCTCAGAAGTCGTTGCCGTAGATGATATTCTCAAAGTTTTTGTCCTTGATTTTGACAAGGATGCTGATCGTATTTCTCTCGGCTATAGGCGTCCGGAAAACGATCCTTACCATCAAATAGAAGAGCGTTTCCCGATTGGCAGCATTGTTCGCGGCATTATTGTCAGAATGTTCCCCTTTGGTGCCTTTGTGGAGATTGCCCCGGGTGTTGATGCCCTTTGTCATATTTCTCAAATTTCAAACTACCACTTAAATCATCCGGAAGATGTGTTACAAGTTGGTATGGAAATTGACGCCCGTGTACTTGCTGTAAGCAACGAGGAAAGAAAGGTTTCTATCAGCATTAAGGATGTTGAACCTATCGATCCGGCAAATCCGGAAGATTTTGTCCAACACGCTCCTCGCAGTGCTGAACGCCAGGATGACGAGGCTCAGGAAAGAAAGCCGCGTCGCAAGCGTCAACGCCAGGAAACTAAGAAAGATGATGCACCAAGCATGTATGTTGATTCATCAGCAGGCTCCGGTTCATCCTTTGCTTCCTTAGCTGATATTACGGTTGCCAGCAAAGAGGGTGCTAAATTCTTACAAAGCCTTCGTGCGGAAAGCGAAGAAGCAAACAAGCAAGAGGAAGAAAGCAAAGTAGAAGAAGAGGCGATAACAGATCTTGTAGAAAGTGAAGAAGTCCCTGAGACAGAAGAAAACTAGTTCACAAGTGCTTTGTTATCCCTTGTAATAGTAAGTAAAAAGAAGCGTATTGATTAACGAATGCGCTTCTTTTCTCTTAGAGTAACGAATTTGTAGGTTTAGCAGAAAAGAAAAGAGTCTCTCCAAAAACATATAAAATGTTTTTAATCAACAAGCAAAAAGGAGAAACTCTTTCATGGATATTTTACACGAAACGGCAGGAAAATTCTTAGAAACTCTCTTAAGCCTTAATCTCTCAGACGGTTTGAGTGCATTCTTGAGCGAAAGTTACAAGGCGTATTCGTCATTTATTTTAGAGTACGCCACAAAACTTATCGGGATATACGACGATTATTTTATGACCCATCGTGGGGCGAGACGCAACTACAAGGTAGTCAAGAAGGATGTGCCAAGGACGTTAGAGACGAAGTTTGGGACACTAACATACGAACGTCGCTATTATCGAAACGATTCGACGGGAGAGTATCGTTACTTGGTGGATGACCTCCTGGATGTGTCGAGGTATAAGCGAGTCGAAGGAGGTTTGGCCGCAGAGCTTTGTGAGCTAGCCTGTGATCATTCCTACCAGAAAAGTAGCCATCTAGCCTGTGAAGGAGCGGTCAGTCGCCAGACGGTCATGAATCTTACAAGGCAAGTGAATGAAAAAGCTATTGTCCGAGAGCGCTGCGCGCATGAAGTGAAGCGCATCCATTTACAATGCGATGAAGACCACGTAGCTATGCAGGATGGGACAAGTGGCATAGCGAAGCTCTGTGTGATTCATGAAGATATACAGAACGTAGGCGGAAGTAAGCGAAGGCACTATCTACCCGAGCGATTTATCGTCGTTGCAGACGAGGCCGGTCAAAGTAATGAAGACTTTTGGTTCAAAGTTATGGATGCGATTGAAGACCGATATGGGAAAATCGATGATTTGGCTGTCTACATTCACGGGGATGCAGCGAGCTGGATTAAGGCCGGCCGAGAATATATCCCAAAAAGCAAGCTGGTTTTGGATAAGTTTCATTTCAGCAAGTACCTCAATAGCATAGCGGGTGGGTCAGACCAGCATCGTTCCTGGCTTTGGAAGGCGGTGAGAACGAATAACTACCCTCGTTTGAAGCAAATTTGCGAAGTGGCTGTTGGTGATGAACTTTGTAGTGAGGAACGGGCGAATGATTTCCTGACCTACTACCAACGAAATCGTTCAGGAATCAATATTTGGTACCGGGACGAATATGCAGGAGGGAGCTGTGCTGAAGGCTTAGTAAGCCACATTTTAAGTGAGCGTCTCTCTTCAAGGCCGAAGGCGTGGGGACCAGAAGGTCTAGCCTGTGTCACAAGGCTCAGGGCACATAGGTTGAACGGTGGCCAGATTACTCCAAATGATTTAAAATTGCCAAAAGAAGATGGACCAACCTTCAAAAAAAGTCTCAAAGAACGCTTGAAGACGCATATCAATGAGTTCATGCCGGAAGTAACCGACGTGTTCAAGACCGTCAAAGTAGGTACAGGGCTGTATCGTCTCTTTAACGAAACAAAAAATGGCGGCTATCTTTTCTAGCTATGGAGAGACTCTTTTCATGACAGACCTACAATTCTGTTACTCCACCTTCTTTTCTTTTTGTCTGGATTATTCCTTGATGAGAAGTTAAAATAGTTAGGGTTATCGAGTAAAGAATGAATAAACTAAAGAATTAAAAGACGAGGTATATATGGATAAAAATCTTATCGATGCTTATGCACACTTTCTGATAGAAGAATTACAACCCGCTTTAGGCTGTACGGAGCCCATCGCCCTCGCTTATGCCGGTGCAGTAGCCTGGGCAGAGATTGATGCCGAGCCTTCTGCCATTGATGCGGTGGATATCTACTGTAGCGGCAATATTATTAAAAATGTTATGGGTGTCACAGTTCCTAATACCGGTGGCTTGAAAGGTATCGATGTGGCTACGGCTTGCGGTATTTGTGGGGGAGATGCCCAGCTCCGCTTAGAGGTCTTAAGTAGTCTGGATGAGGAAAGGATTAAACAAGCTGTAGACTTATGCGAATCCGGAAAAGTTAAGGTTCATCTCGTCGAGGGAGAAGAAAATTTATATATTCGTGTAGAGATCAAAGTAGGCCAAGACCTTGTTGCTACAGAAATTATGCACAATCATACCCATGTAAATAAAGTTGTCAAAAATGGAGAAATTCTCTTAGACAATACAGGGGAAGTCTTGCAGGAAAAAAGCAGTCTGCTTCCGGAGTCATGCTCGATAAGAGAAATACTCGACTTTGCCGAGACCATTAATTTTTCCGACTATCCCAAGTTGACAGCAAAGCTTAAGCGGCAAATAAACTATAATAAAAAAATTGCTGAGCGAGGATTAGCTGAAGCTTACGGTGCGGAAATTGGCAGAAGCATTTTAGAAGCAGAGGCTGATGATTGTCCTGAAGTTTTTGCAAAAGCTTTGGCTGCAGCAGGCTCGGACGCAAGAATGGGCGGTTGTGGTCTGCCGGTGGTCATCAACTCAGGTTCCGGAAACCAGGGGCTGACAGTTTCTTTACCTCTGCTGGCCTATGCAGAACGCAGAGGTATTTACTCTGAAGATAGGTTCCTAAGAGCCTTGCTCGTTGCTAATTTAGTGGCTAGTCATCAGAAACGCTATATCGGTAAGCTCTCTGCCTATTGCGGTGTGGTTAGTGCGGCTACAGCTGCAGGCGCCGGTATTGCCTACCTGAAAGGCTCTTCCTATGAGGTGATCAGCCGCCTCATTTCCAATAATCTGGCAACAATTGGCGGTATTGTTTGTGATGGGGCTAAAGCCTCATGTGCCTCAAAAGTTGCGCAAAGTATCGATAGTATGTTTTTGAGCCTGCGTATGGCTGAACAGGGAAGGGGCTTCGAAGCCGGAGACGGTCTGGTCGGCTATGACGTCGAAGAAACGATAAAAAACTTTGGCCGTATGGCGAAAGAGGGTATGAAGGGCACAGATGTTGAGATATTAAATATTATGATTGCACAAAAGGAAAAGTAGTCTTTCCATTATCTGCAATAATAAGACAATTTGATGTCACTTTTAAAAAGCCAATGTAAGAGGAAGGTTAAAGAAAATAACAAGGGAGAAACCTTGTAGAAACAGCCATTTCGTGCTACAATCTCCGAGGTTAAAGAACGACACGGAAAAACATCCTGTTCTAATTGATTGCTAACTCTAATCAATTAGCTAGGTTTTTCCGGAGGACAAAACAGGAGGTAATTATGTCCATTATTTCAATGAAACAACTACTTGAATCAGGAGTCCATTTCGGGCACCAAACAAGGCGTTGGAACCCTAAGATGAAGGAATACATCTTCACAGATCGTAACGGCATTTATATTATTGACCTTGAGCAGACTGTTGAAAAAATTGAAGAAGCCTATGATTTTGTACGTGATATTTCCTTGCGAGGTGGTCACATTCTTTTTGTAGGTACAAAAAAACAAGCCAAAGATGCCGTCCAAGAGGAAGCCGAGCGTTGTAATATGTTTTATGTCAATAACCGCTGGCTTGGTGGTACGATGACAAACTTTAAAACAATCCGCAGCCGGATAGAACGCTTAAAAGAATTGCGTGAAATGGCGGTTAACGGGACTTTTGACGTGCTGCCCAAAAAAGAAGTGGCAAAATTGTTGCTGGAGCTCGAAAAACTCGAAAAAAACCTCGGTGGAATTGTTGAAATGACAAGATTGCCGGATGCCATCTTTGTAGTTGATACAAAAAAAGAACATCTTGCTGTCATGGAAGCTAAACGTTTAGGGATTCCCATTATTGCTATTGTTGACACAAACTGTGATCCGGATGATATTGACTACGTCATTCCCGGCAATGATGACGCCATTCGCTCCATCAAGTTGATTGTTTCAACCATTGCTAATGCTGTTCTTGAGGGCCGCCAAGGGGTTCAAACAGAACTTCAGGAACGGGCTTTACAGAATGAAAACAGAGTTTCCGAGGCTGAGGCGCAAAAAATATTTGAAGTGGATGATCTTTCCGGTGAAGACGCCTAGTTGTCCTGTGAAGGAACGATAAGTGGTAAGGTTAGCAATTTACGCTAAAGAGATAAAAACACAAAGCATAATATCTAACAATGGAGGAAAGTATGGCAAAAATCGATATTAAATTAATTAAACAACTTCGTGATATGACCGGTTCAGGTATGGTTGATGTTAAAACAGCCTTGCAAGAAACTAATGGTGACCTTGATGCAGCAGTTAAATGGCTTCGGGAAAAAGGAATGGCCTCAGCAGATAAGCGGGCGAGCAAAGTTGCAGCCGAAGGTTTAGTCTATTCATATATTCATGGTGACCGGGTTGGTGTTCTTGTTGAAGTCAACATTGAAACAGACTTTGCTGCTAAAAATGATAGCTTCCGTGAATTTGTCCATGATGTTGCCATGCAAATTGCTGCTATGAATCCCCAATGGGTTAGCCGTGATGAGGTGCCTGAGAATGTCATTCAAAATGAGGAAGCTGTAGCCAGAACTCAGGCAGAAAATGAAGGTAAACCGGAGAAGGTTATTGGCCATATCGTTAAGGGCCGCCTTGAAAAATTCTATGAAAACAGCTGCTTGCTTGACCAAGCATTTATCAAAGATGACAGCAAGACAATTGCCGATCTTTTGAAAGAAAAGATTGCAACCATCGGTGAAAATATTAAGATCCGACGCTTTACCCGTTATGAAGTCGGTGAAGGGATTGAGAAGGAAGAAGAAGATTTCCAAAAGGAAGTCATGGAACAGCTGAACAGATAAAGTTCTTAAAACTCAACCGGAAGACACGTCAATGACGTGTCTTCTTTTATAGGACGCATTTGCGCGAGTGGAGGCGATAAGTATGACAAAAAGAATCATTTTAAAGCTGAGCGGTGAAGCCTTGGCCGGAGAGGATAAGGTTGGTATAAACAATGAGGTTATCGAAAAATTTGCCAAGGAAGTTAGGGCAATTGTAGAAAACGATATCGAACTTGCTATTGTTGTTGGCGGAGGAAACTTCTGGCGAGGCCGTTCCAGCAAGGACATGGATAGGGTAACGGCAGACTACATTGGTATGCTTGCCACAACAATGAATTGCCTGGCTTTTGCCGATGCCATCAAAAGAGAAGGCCTGGAATGTCTTGTTCTAAACGCACTTGACCTGCGCAAGGTGACCGGCTTATTTACCAAGGATGAGGCGATAGAGGCTCTGGAAGAAGGAAAGGTTTTACTTCTTGCCGGGGGTACGGGTAATCCTTTTTTCAGCACAGATTCGACAGCTGCTCTCCGGGCCGCTGAACTTGAAGCGGATATTGTCCTTAAGGCAACCTTAGTTGACGGTGTATATGACAAGGATCCGCAAAAGTACGATGACGCTGTGATGTACAAGGAACTGACCCATGACCAGATTCTTGAGCAAAATTTAGCAGTCATTGATGCGACTTGTGCAGCCCTCTTACGTGACAGCAAGATAGCCCTTCGTGTTTTCAATATACAAAAGGAGGGGAATATCCTAGCTGCGGCATGTGGTGAAGATATCGGTACTCTGGTCCAATAGCCGGGCCGCATTACTTTTTTATCATTAGCAAATGCCGATGAACAGATTATATTCTTTTCATGCATGAAATCAGTTATAATGAACGACAAAGCTTATGGGAGGTTCTATAACCATGGAAATTACAAAAGACACATATAAGCCATATGAAGAAAAAATGCAGACGAGTATTCGTGTACTGGAAGGCCACTTTAACACCATTCGTGCAGGAAGGGCCAACCCCAGGCTGCTGGATAATATTACGGTTGATTACTATGGTGTAGCAACACCAATCCAGCAAGTGGCCAATATTCAGGTTCCTGAAGCCAGGCTTATTACCATTACACCCTGGGAAGCCAAGATGGTTAAAGAGATAGAGCGGGCAATCCAGGCCTCGGACTTGGGGATTAACCCTAATAATGATGGCAAATGTATTCGCCTTGCCTTTCCGCAACTGACAGAGGAACGTCGTTTGGAGTTAACCAAGGATGTAAATAAGTTAGCTGAAGAAGCCAAAATATCCATACGCAATGTGCGAAGAGAGGCTATTGATACCTTTAGGACTCACGAAAAAAATGGAGAAATTCGTGAGGATGAATTATTCATTTTTGAAGAAGAAATTCAAAAATTGACCGACAAGTATGTTGCTAATGTGGATAAGGTGAGCGAAAAGAAAAATCAAGAATTATTAGAAGTCTAAGGGGTAGACTGTTGTGGGGAAAAAGCTTGAACATCTGGCTATCATTATGGATGGCAACGGGCGTTGGGCAAAAGAACGGGGCTTATCGGTAAAGGAAGGCCATCAGGCCGGAGCTAACAACCTCAAAAACATTGCTGAGGCTGTCCTTGAGGAAGGTATTCCCAATCTTTCGGTGTATGCTTTTTCTACAGAAAATTGGAAGCGTTCGAACAAAGAAATTCAGGCTCTAATGCAGATATTTTCCAATTTTTTTGACCGCTATGCGGATGATTTACATAAACATCAGGTAAAGATTCATTTTGTAGGCAATCTTTCCAGATTCCCCAAGAAGATACAAGGGATTTGCTCAGCAGTTTCAGCAAAAGTCATTCCTGATGTGAAACTTGATTTATATGTTTGCTTTAATTACGGGGGCCGCGATGAGATTATTCGGGCAGTTAGCGATTTGGTGCAAAAAAAAGAGAAACATGAGATTTTGTCCTCATTGACCGAAGAGACTTTTAGAGAACACCTGTATTGCCCCCGGCTGGCCGATCCTGATTTGATCATAAGGACAGCAGGAGAAATGCGCCTTTCTAATTTCTGGCTTTGGCAGAGTGCCTATGCCGAGTTTTATACAACAGATGTATATTGGCCGGATTTTAGCAAGGAGGATCTGCAAAAGGCCTTGGAGGTCTTTTATCAGAGAGAGCGACGCTTCGGCAACCGTATTGAAAGCAAAAAATAGAATGGCGAGGTCGGAATGAAGTCTCGTGTTGTCAGTGCCGTTATATATGTAGCTCTTGTAGCTGTTTTTTTGCTCTTAGCCGCAAAATGGGCCGTTAGTTTTTCTGTTTTTTTGGCTATTACCTTATATCTAATGGTGCAGGAAATCTTACCTTTATTTGGTCTTTCCGCAAATAGGAAAAACAGGCTGGCCATGTTAATGTCCGGTCTGTCTTTTCTTATTCCCTTGCTTTTTCCCGGAGCCTGGGCCGGTGAGCCAATGTATAGCTTGGATGGAAGCCTAAAGGCAATCTTGGGAAAGGACGAAGCTGTACAGTCCCTTCTTCTGTTTTTACTGTGGCAGCTTGTGGCTATCGCCATAGTCATTTTTCACTCTTTGTTTAAGGAAGGGGAAAAGTCATTGGATAAAACCATTCCCTTTGCTTTTGCAGGCTTGTATTTGGCTTTCCCCTTATTTTCAGCAAATTTTATATTGTTTGCTATCCCCTATGGTTGGTTTTGGCTCTTGTTGGCCCTTGTAACGCCTTGGATTTCAGATACGCTGGCTTGGTTTTGCGGGTCAAAATGGGGAAAGGAAAAAATTTTCCCGAGCCTATCACCTAAAAAATCATTTGAGGGCTTTTGGGCAGGAATTGTAGGAACAGCTGTGTTTTATCTCATGCCGGCTATTCATTTTATAGGGAAAGACCTGCTCCCTTTCTACAGCCTGCCCTTAATATTGCTCTTCGGCGCCCTGGCTTCTTTTATCTGCCAAATGGGCGATCTCTTTGAGTCTGCACTAAAAAGACGGGCCGGTCTGAAAGATAGCGGAGATTTAATTCCCGGTCATGGCGGAATTTTAGACCGCGTAGATTCCAGCTTATTTATTTTGCCCTATTTTTTCCTGGTCTTGTCCTTTGTCTATTTATAGCATGCGGATTGTGTTAAATCTCAAAAAAAAATAGCGGGGAAAATTTAGGAGGTTTTCTTGAAAACAATAACACTTCTTGGGTCAACGGGTTCTATCGGAAGACAGGCATTAGATGTATGTGAACGCTTAAAAATTTATCCGAAATTTTTGTCAGCAAAATCGAATATGCTCCTTTTGGCTGAACAAATTGCTAAGTTTTCGCCGGAAAGAGTGGTTGTTGGCGGCGAGGATGAGGCAAAAGAATTACAAAAACTCTTGCATGAGCGATTTGTTCCTTATCCTGAAATTGCCTATTCTGAAGAGGCTCTCTGCAAACTTGCCGCTGAGAAAGTAGACAGGGTACTTGTTGCCATCTCGGGTTTTGCCGCCTTAAAACCGGTTTATGCGGCAATTTTGGCAAAAAACAGTATTGGGCTGGCCAATAAGGAGGCGGTGGTTGTAGCAGGTGATTTGCTCTTGCCTCTGGCAAAGGAGAGTAAAGTTGATATTCTTCCTGTGGACAGTGAACACTCGGCAATCTGGCAATGCCTTGCTGCTGCTCCGGAAAAATCCTGCAGAAAAATCTACTTGACCGCCTCAGGTGGTCCCTTTTTACACCATAGCTTTGAAGCCTTGAAAACAGTTACAGCCGAAGAGGCTTTGGCTCATCCGGTTTGGGAGATGGGGGCGAAAATAAGCATTGATTCTGCAACCATGTTTAACAAAGGATTAGAATTGATTGAGGCCATGCAGCTATAGCGAGGGCATCGTCCATTCGCTTACAGAATTCCATGATGGCTCCATTTTAGCCCAGTTGGGCTATCCTGATATGCGCATCCCCATCCAACTTGCCTTGACTTGGCCCAAGCGAATAGATACAAAATTGCCACGTTTCGATTTTTTTGCTGAGGGCCCCTCCCGGGCTTTAGTTTTTGAAAAACCTGATGAAAAGCGATTTCCTGCCTTAAAAATTGCCCGTAAAGCGGCAAGGATGGGGAAGGAGATCCCCTTAGTCATGAATGCGGCTAATGAAATTGCCGTTCAAGCATTTTTGGATAACAAGCTTTCTTTCTTCGGCATTAGTCAAATTGTGGCCAGTGCAATAGAATATTTTTCGTCACAAAAGCGTCTGACAGACTTTACGTTAGATGGTATGATAAAACACGATCAACTGGTACGTGAATGGACAGAAGAAAATCTGTCTGTTGCTGATAAATAACATAATAAAAGGGGATTTCATGGGAACGATTTTAGGAATTGTAGTGGGTCTTTTGATCCTTAGTATTATGATGCTTGTTCATGAGCTGGGGCACTTTTTAGCCGGTAAGGCTCTCGGTTTTAAAATTATTTCTTTCAACCTGTTTATGGGGCCGGTTCTCTGGTCAAAAAAAGGAAAAGATGGCGTTACCTATACCTTGCGCCTTGTGCCAATGGGGGCCTCGGTTGAGTTTGCCGGTGAAAACAGCGGTATCAATGAGCTGCCGGAGGAAGAAGAGGCCGAGGAAACAGCTGCGGAAGTCTTTGATCCGGAAGATCCTTCCTTGTTTTTCAACCGGCCCAGATGGGCGAGAGCCATTGTGGTTTTCATGGGGCCTTTGTTTAATTTTATTACCGCTTTTCTAGCCTTTGCCCTCCTCTTTATCTTTTTGGGACAGGCCATCATGCCTATCATTGGAGAGGTGGAGCCGGCTTCTCTTGCTGCCGAACAGGGCTTGGAGCCGGGTGACCGCATCATTAAAGTTAATCAGGATGCTGTTTACAGTTCTCTTGATTATTCTATTGCCCTTAGCATGAGTGAGGCGGATAGTTATTCTTTTATGGTCAAAAAGGCAGACGGGAGCAAAAAGGAAATACAAATTGTTCCTGAATATGTGGAGCGCTACCGCTTAGGGATTAGCTATGATCCCACAAAACCGGGGATGGCGGTAACGGCTGTTGACCCTCTTTCCAATGCGGGTCAACCTGTCTTGGAAGTAGGGGATAATATTCTCAGCCTTAACGGTATTTCTTCAGAGGACGATGAAGCCTTTACCGCAGAAATAGAAAAAAATGGGGGTGAAGAAGTCATTCTTGAGATTTCTCGGAGAGGAGAAGTGCAAGAAATTTCTATGAAGCTCACTCTCTTTCAAGACCAAGTTCCGCTTGGTATTTTCTTGCGTCCGGCAGAAAATTTAGCTGAAGCCCTGGGCCAAGCGGCCGTGTATCCGCTTTCCGTGGTAAAGTCTACATTTAAAGGCTTAAGGCTGATGTTTTCCGGTGCGATTTCAGCAAAAGAAGGTTTAACCGGACCAATCGGCATTGTTAATATGGTTGGTGGTGTCGTTAAGACAAAAATATCACTGGCAGATAAAATCCAACAACTCATTACTTTATTTGGTTTGATCTCGGTTGCCGTAGGCTTTACCAACCTGCTTCCGATTCCGCCCTTTGATGGCTTCCACTTGCTTGTTCTTGGGGTCGAAGGCCTTATTCGTCGTGACTTACCGATGAAAGTAAAGGAGGGCTTTGCCGCAATCGGCCTCATTTTAGTCCTGCTATTAGTTGTCTATGTCTTCTATATCGACATCAGCCGCATCATTAGCTTTTGGTAAGAGAGAGACAGGAGGATAGTTAGTGTTTGCTATACCAAGACGACATCCTTCAAGACAAGTTCAAGTGGCCTCCCTCCTTGTAGGGGGAGGGGCACCGATTGTTGTCCAATCGATGAACTCCCGTCCGGCCCTAGATATTGAGGGCAACCTGCAGGAGTTGGAAGAGTTGAAAAAAGCCGGTTGTGAACTTTCCCGTTTAGCTATTCCGACCAAGGAAAGTTTGAAGGCTTTTGAGGAAATAGTTAGCCGGTCACCGCTGCCTATTGTTGCTGATATTCATTTTGACTATCGTCTCGCCCTGGCTGCACTGGAGCGAGGGGCAGCAGCTTTACGACTTAATCCGGGCAATATACGTAATCAAGAGGGACTTGCCGAAGTCGCCAAAATGGCCAAGCGCAAACAAGTCCCTATTCGTGTTGGGGTGAATGCCGGTTCGCTCGATAAGCGGATTATCGCTGAGGAAGGTGGGGTTAACGCCAAAAGTATGCTAAGGTCAGCCCGGGAGGCTTTGGGCTTTTTTGAAGCCTTGGATTTCGATGACCTATGTATCTCGATGAAGGCATCGCATGGTCCGCTTCTGATTGCGGCCAATGCCCTAATCGCAGAGGCTTGCCACTACCCCATCCACTTAGGTCTTACTGAAGCCGGGACCAAGGAGAAGGGAGCTGTGCGTTCCGCTGCAGCTTTGGCCCCGCTCCTCTATGCAGGCATAGGAGATACTATACGAATTTCTCTAACTGCAGACCCGGTAGAGGAAGTTCATGTTGCCTATGACATTCTCCAGGCTCTTGGTTTAAGGGACCATGGAGCCCGACTGGTTAGTTGCCCCGGATGTGGTAGGACAGAAGTTGATATAAGACCTATGGCTGCCAGGGTAGAGGACTATATCCGTACGATTCGCGAGCCCTTGACCATTGCGGTTATGGGGTGTCCGGTTAATGGACCGGGAGAGGCTAGAGAAGCGGACTACGGTTTGGCCGGAGGGAGGAATGAGTATTTGCTCTTTGCAAAAGGCAAGATCTTACATAAAGTTAAAGAAGAGGAGGCCTTTGGCGCCCTGGTTCAACTGATTGAAGAAGGCTTGGAAGACGAGTCGGAGGAATAGATGAGTCGCACGTTGATCGCATTAGAGCAATTTTATGAGACTATTTCTGATGGGCGGTTGGACTTTCCACGTATTCCTGCCTATCTTTGCGGAGTCTGCCCTGCGCTTGCGGCTAATGATGTGCTGGTCATTAGCGTTCTTTGCGATAAATTGTTTCCCTTAGAGGATCTGATAAAGGCTGAGCTTTGTTTTGAGCAAGCGCTAAGCTATCCTCATGTTGCCTTGAAATTGCATTTTCCCCCGACCTATGAGCCCGAGTGGACCTCTCAGCTTTCGGCTATAGAAAAGTGGCTTGCCCGCCATGCTATTGCCTGTGGCACGATAGAGGATCGTTTGTTTGCCGAGGGAAAGGCAGAGGCCATTACTTCCGGTAAAATACTTTGGCAAATCAGTGAGATAAATTACCGCATCCTCCAGGAAGACAAAGCCGCCTATCAGGCTCTTTGGGACTTGATTGGCCTTCCCGGTCTTGATTTACAACTGGTCCGGGCTCAGTCGACGACCTGTCCGCAAAGCCTTCTTGCAGAACAATTACGCAGCGTTGAACTTAGGGCCCAAAATCAACATACCAGTCCCATTCAAAAAGCTAAGCCTGAGAAAACTCCGGAAAAATCAAGCTATGCCCAAAGGAAAGGAAGTCGAGAAGACCTGATCTGGGGAAAGAAAATCAATACCAAGCTAGATCTCTTGGAACTTGAAGACCTAAGCCTGGACATGAATCTGGTACGTACTTTTGGCAAGGTGCAGGACCTTGAGATTCGGATACCCGGCTCGGGCAGCCCCATGATTAAGTTCCTTCTTGTCCACAAGTGCCGGGCCTTGCGTTGTTTGATGTGGGTCAAGGCGGACCAGGTAGACGAGCTGGTTCAGGCCTTGGATAAAGAAGAGGTTGAAATCTATGCCGATCTTGAATGGAATGAGCGATTTGAACGCGACTTTCAAGCGAAAATTCGTGGTATCCGAAAAACAACGATAACAAAAAGCATACCGGCCGATACTTGTCCTGAAAAGCGAGTAGAGCTTCATATTCACTCCAAACTTTCCGCTAAAGACGCCTGTAGTACACCCCGCAATATTGTTGAGCGGGCTGTTGCTTATGGACATGAGGCAGTGGCTATTACCGATCATGGTGTTGTCCAAGGTTTTCCCGAAGCTGTTCAAGCTAGTCGAGATATGGCCAAGCAAGGGAAGCCGATCAAAGTTATTTATGGCATGGAAGGCTATCTGGTTCAAGATGGTCCCACTGTTTTTATTGCGCCGAATGAGGCTGGGGCTGAGGCCTGCCATTCTCTGGCGGCACTTTCTTTGGCTTTTGAAAGCATAGCAGAAGAAGAGTTCTTGATTAGAGCCAAGCTCCTTAAAAGGGCGATGAGTCCCGAAGGCTTGTGTGGTGTGACCGAGTCCTTGGACTTAGACCTATATGCCGGTGACCCGGCCCGGAAGCTAGCTAGGGAAGAGCTCCTCCAAAGAGAGGAAGACCTGCTAAGAAAGATAGCGGCTTTCTTAAATGGGGCTGCCTTCCTTTCCTTGGGTGGACTTGAGGACTTAAATCGTTTGCGTCGAGCGGCTTTTAAAAGAGAAAAAACTAAGGCGAAGGTTAAGTTTAATCCCCCTTATCTCGACCTAAAACTCTTGTTGGAGCGCTTGAATTTGCATGAAGGACTACCGGAGGGACCGGCTCAAGTCCTAGCAAAGCCGACTGGCCTTTTTCTTGATTTTACGGACTTGGACCAGCTTCTTGACCTGTTTAACCTAGCTTGGCAGGCAAGTCAGGCCGAGGATTGGGCGGGTTTGAATAAGCGATGTGGCCATCTTGACTTTGAAGACTTGCGTGAAAAAAAGACGAAGACCAACCATATTATCCTCTTGGCCAGTAATGATTTAGGGCTCTATCACCTCTACCGCCTGGTTTCAGTATCACATATGGAGAACTTTTATTTTAGACCTCGTATTTCCGCTTCGAAATTAAGCTATTTTACGGAGGGCCTGATCATTGGGGGGGCTTGCATTTATGGGGAAGTTTTTTCTGCAGTCTGGCAAGCTTTCCGCGCATCCGGCTCTGATGAGGAGAAGACTAGGAGTGGTTTCCAAGAAGAAAAGTGGAAGCAACTAGTCGATAAATATGACTACTTGGAAGTCCAGCCTCTGGCTAACAATCAATTTTTACTGACTAAGGAAGATAGCGGGGTAAAAAGTAGGGAGGACCTCCGCTCTCTGGTGCGTTTGATTGTTGATCTTGGCGAACTTTATAATAAGCCGGTTTGTGCAACTTGTGATTCGCACTTTATCGATAAGGAGGATAGCATTTATCGGGAAATTATCATGTCCAGCATGGGCTTTGATGACAATGAGCAGCCTGCCCCTTTAACCTTCCGCTCTACCGATCAAATGCTGGAGGAATTTGCCTATTTAGGTGAGGAAAAGGCCTTTGAAGTTGTCGTGACGAACACACAAAAGATTGCCAGAGCGGTTGCTGATGATATGACCCCCTTTCCTCAGGGCTCCTATCCTCCGGAAATCGAGGATAGTGATTGCCGCTTAAGGAAGCTGGCCTATGATGAAGCCTTTGCCCGATATGGCAAAGATGGCCAACTGCCAAGTGATATTGCGGAACGCCTGGAAAAAGAACTAAGTGCAGTTATCGATAACGGCTATGCTGTAATGTATGATATTGCCCATAAGCTTGTCGAAAAATCTAATGAAGATGGCTATATTGTTGGTTCGAGGGGGTCGGTTGGCTCCTCTGTCTTGGCGACCTTTTGTGGAATTAGTGAAGTTAATCCCTTGCCACCCCACTATATTTGCCCCCATTGCCACTACTATGAGGTAGATACCAGTGGGGCCTACGGATCAGGTTTTGACCTACCTAAAAAGAATTGTCCGGACTGTGGTCAAGAATTGGTCCGAGATGGTCAGGATATCCCTTTTGCGACCTTCCTCGGCTTCGATGGAAACAAACAACCGGATATCGACTTGAACTTTTCCGGTGTCTATCAGCCCCAGGCCCATGCCTACTTAGAAGAATTATTTGGAACTGACTACACCTACCGGGCCGGGACCATTAACGGCTATGCAGAAAAGCTCTCGACAGCTTTAGTCCTTGAGTATTGCGAAAGCCATGGTCTCCATTTGGGCTATAACAACATCAATCAACTGGCCAAGGGAATCCAAGGGGTAAAAGTCTCCACCGGCCAGCATCCGGGCGGGATTATGGTTTTGCCTTCCGACCGCGAAATTTATGATTTTACTCCGATTCAGTATCCGGCTAATAAAAAAGAAAAGGGAATTGTGACGACTCATTTTGATTTCCGTTCACTTGAAGACACGATTCTAAAAATAGATGCGCTTGGCCATGATGATCCCACCATGCTCAAGATGCTCAGTGATATGACCGGTGTTGCGATTGCGGATATCCCTATTCCGGACGAGCGGGTGATGGCCTTGTTTAGAAGTACTGAGGCTATTGGGATTCCTCCGGAAGAATCTATGATAGGCAGTGCAACCATAGGGCTTCCTGAAGTGGGTACCATCTTAGCAAGGTCCATGATTGAAGAAACAAAACCTACTCGCTTTTACGACCTGGTTCAGCTTTCCGGACTTTCACACGGAACAGGGGTTTGGCAGGACAATGCCCAGGATCTGATACGGAACGGTACCTGCACCATTAACGAAGTCATCGGCTGTCGGGACAGCATCATGAACAACCTGATCTATGCCGGGTTGTCATCAATTGATGCCTTTACGATCATGGAGCAAGTTCGTAAGGGGCGAGGTCTGAGAGATGAACAGGTTGAACTTATGCGTCAGCATGGAGTACCGGAATGGTATATAGAATCTTGTAAAAAAATTGAATATCTCTTTCCCAAGGCCCATGCTGCTGCCTACTCTATTTCAACCCAGAGAGTTGCCTACTTTAAGGTCTACTATCCTGAAGCCTTCTACTCAGTATGGTTTACCATAAAAGGCCGGGATTTTTCCAGAGAAGAACACTTGCTTGACCCGGAAGCCATTAAAGCCAGGCGCCTAGAGCAGCGCAAAAACTTTTCCCGCTTGAGCAAGAAGGAACAAGATGCCTTCTATGTCCTCGAACTGGTTGAGGAGATGCAGGCAAGGGATATATATTTTTTACCTCTGGACTTGGAGAAGTCTCATGCCCACGAGTTCAAAAGTCCGGAGAAAGGTTTTATCCGGCCTCCTCTAGATGCCATTAGCGGAATATCCGAAGCAATGGCTTATCAAGTCACACGGGCCAGGGAAGCAGGGGGGCCTTTCAAGACGGTGGATGACTTGCGTCGGCGCTCCGGTCTGGGGGATGCTGCGATTAACTATCTGCGTGATGCCGGAGTCTTGCGCGGTTTGCCTGAAAGTTCTCAGCTTAGTCTTTTTGAATTTGTAGCGAAAGAGCAAAGGGTTGATTTCGTATGATGGTTGTCGATGTTTATTTGTGCCGCTCAACGCGTGATTTTGATCAGGCCTACACCTACCTTCCGCCTGACTCAATCCCTTGGGAAGACCTGGAGGAAGGTGCTGTTGTTGAAGTTCCCTTTGGCCGGGGCAACACGCTTCGTAAAGCTTGGATTTGGCGTATTCGCAAGGCGGAGGAAAGGGATTGTATCAAATTGAAAAAAATCCAAGCGATAAAATCGAAATCGCTTTTGCGAAGTGATCAGTTCCGCTTAGCAAAAGAGATGCGCAGACGCTACTTTTGTTCAATGTCCCAAGCCCTGCAGGTGATGGCCCCGCCTAGTATTTTAACAAGTGGCGAAAAGACCCAGCGCTATACCCGCTTGCTTGATGCGGAAGAAGCCGTCCTCCTGCTGGAAGAGGGTTCGCTACGTTCGCTTGGTCAAATCCGTGTCCTTGAATTTTTGCTCGAGCTAGGGGAGGCCAGCCTCCAAGAAGTGATGGCCGGTTGCCAAGTTTCCAGAGCGGTACTGGATGGCCTGCGCAGAAAAAAACTGATTGAAAATTTTAATAAAGAAGTTGAAGTGACCCCGCCGGAAATGGAAGTGCTTGAGGAGGCAAAGGAACACCAACTAAATAAAGAGCAGGAACTTGCTTTATCTACTATTGTTAACGGTCAAGAGAAGCATCCCTATTCGGAGTTTTTACTCCATGGTGTGACCGGAAGCGGTAAGACGGAGGTCTACCTCCGAGCGGCAGAGGCTGTCCTCAAGGCAGGCCGCGATGTTATTATCCTGGTTCCTGAAATATCCTTAACCCCTCTGATTTGCAACAGGATTCTCAATCGCTTTGGTAAGTCGGCTGCTATTTTACATAGCCGCCTGACCCCTCGTGAACGTTATGAACAATGGCGCAGTATTCGCAGTGGGGAAAAGCGCCTGGTGGCCGGTGCCAGATCAGCTATCTTTGCCCCGCTCAAGGATATTGGCCTTATTGTTATTGATGAAGAGCAAGAAAGTAGCTATAAGTCAGAGCGTACGCCTCGCTATCAGGCTGCTGATATTGCCCGCATGCGGGCTGCCATGCACCAGGCAAAACTTGTTTTAGCCTCGGCAACCCCCTCCATTGTGACCTATGCGCGAAGTGAAGGCGGACGTTCCACAAGGCTTGTTTTATCAGAGCGGGCAGGTGTTGCCGTAATACCGGAAGTAAGTATTGTGGATATGCGAAATGAGTATGCCCATGATAGCAAAACCATTATCAGTCGTGGTCTTAAAGCCGCACTTGCCAATAGTTTTTCCCGGGGAGAGCAGGCCATGATTTTTCTCAACCGGCGAGGGCACAGCAGCTCCTTACTATGCCGGGAATGCGGCTTCATTTTAAAATGCCGATACTGCGAAGTTGCCCTTACGGAACATAAAAACCCCAGGAGGGCAAGACAACACAAGATGATCTGCCACTATTGCGGCAACATCGTTGATGTACCTGAGGCTTGTCCTGATTGCGGCTCTGAACGTATTGACCGCTTCGGCGTGGGGACCCAGCAGGCTGAAGAGCACCTGCAAGAACTTTTTCCGGAGAGAAAATTTTTGCGGATGGATTTTGATACGACCCTTGGACCTTCCGGGCACGCAAAAATCCTCAGTGCCTTTGCCAGGCATGAGGCCGATTGCCTTATAGGGACACAGATGATTGCTAAAGGGCATGATTTCCCGAAAGTGACAACAGTAGGGATTCTTTCCGCAGACCTCTTGCTTGCCCAGCATGATTATGCGGCTGAAGAACGAGCCTTTCAATTGATTTGCCAGGCAGCAGGCAGGGCGGGGCGTCATAATCTGCAAGGGGCGGTCTATATTCAGAGTTTCAACCCTCAAAATCCGGCTATTCAAGCTGCAGCAAAGCAGGATTATACGGCCTTTTATCTAGAGGAAATCCACAGGCGAAAAGTATTATCCTATCCGCCATTTAGCGATATCGGGCTCATAATGTGTACCGCTTTCCGGGAAAGTCAGGCCAAAAGAGCAGGTGAGCAAGTGTATATGGAGTTAATGCATCTTGTCAAAAAGAATAACTTAGAAAATAAGCTTCGGATTTTTCCTCCACAAGAGGCACCGATAGCACGTCTCCGTAACCGCTGGCGCTATCGCCTTATAGTAAAGGCAAAATCTCTTGAAATCCTGGTAAGAATATTAACCTATATCAACGATCTGCCCGGACGAGACGGGGTCCAAATTACTTGTGATGTAAATCCGACAAGAATGACCTAATCAGAAATAAACGAGATATGGTAAAATGAGGGGCAGAGCTTAAAAAGTAGTCGAGGAAAAGAAGATGGCATTAAGAAAAGTATTTCATGAGGGAGATGAGGTTTTAAGAAAGAAAAGTCGCAAGGTGGAGCGTTTTGACGAGCGCCTGGCGGAGCTGGCCGGTGATATGATTGAAACCATGCACCATGAAAATGGAGTCGGCCTTGCTGCTCCGCAAGTTGGCATTTTAAAACGGCTTTTTGTCATGAATATTGAAGAAGAGGAAGGGGATGTCGTTGTAATAAATCCGGAAATCATTGCTCAGGATGGAACGCAAAAAGAAATCGAAGGCTGCCTTTCCCTGCCCGGCCTTTATGCTTACGTAAATAGGCCGGAAAAACTGGTCTTGAAATACCAAAATCTTGCCGGAGAAGAAAAAACGCTTGAAGCGGAGGGTTTGAAAGCCATTTGTATTTGTCATGAAACGGATCACTTGGATGGAATTCTCTTCTGCGATAAGGCAGAGGGAGAATTAATGCATCTAAATGAGGACGGAGAACTTGTTGCCCCAAACAAAAGGCTCGATGAGGAGGAAGGATAATATGCAGGCTAAAAGAGAAGGGCTCAGCAAACTGGAGTTTTCCTCACGTCAAGAATTTGCCGATCAAAACTTTATGGCAGCAAGCCCGGAGGATAAAGAAAAGCGGATTTTATATATGGGCTGTTCAGATTTTTCCCTGCCCCCTCTACAAGTCTTAGCAGAGGAGGGTTTTCATCTTGTGGGTGTGGCGACCCAGCCGGACCGGCCCGTTGGCAGAAAGCAAAAACTTACGCCTACTTGTGTAAAAGTGCTGGCTGAAGAATTGGCCATACCGGTGTATGAATGGTCTGACTTGAGGAATCCCGAGGTTCTTTCCGAGATAGAAAGAATAGCCCCTGAACTTATCATTACTTCTTCTTATGGCAATATTTTGCCGAAGAAGATTATAGACTACCCGAAATATTCCTGCCTGAACTTGCATCCCTCTATCTTGCCGCGCTGGAGAGGGGCCTCACCTGTCGCCTCGGCTATTTTAGCCGGCGATAAAGAAACGGCTATCTCGCTCTTGCAAATGACGGAGGGGTTGGACAACGGACCGGTGCTTGCCTCTGTTAAGCTGCCGATAGAAGATGAGTATGATACGCCAATGCTTACAGCTATTCTGGCCGATTTGTCCGCCGATCTCTTGCTTGCCGCCTTACCCTATTGGCTTCGCGGCTTAGTGGATGTGCGGGTGCAGGACGAGGCGGGGGCGACCTATGCCAAGAAATTGTCTCGCGAAGACGGCCTCTTGGATTTTACCAAGTCGGTCCGTGATAATATGAATAAGGTCCGTGCCTTAAATCCCTGGCCGGGTGCCTATACTTTTTACCAAGGGAAACGCTATAAAATTTACAAGGCTTCTATCCTTGAGGAAAACACCTGTTTTCCGGAGGGAAATCCGGGCCAGGTTGTAAGAAGAGGAAAGAATCTTGTCATCCGGTGCAAGGATGGACTTTTGTGTGTAGAAATCTTACAAGGGCCCGGGGGCAAAAAACTGCAAGCCTGTGATTGCTACCATAATTTTGCCGCGGGAAGCTGTTTTTCTTCCGAATGCGAATAATAAAAAAGGAGACCATACAATGATGAATACTATCTTAGCTTATCTCTATTTTCCTATTGATCGTTGGTACTACATTCTGGTAGTACCTGCGCTCATATTCTCCTTATATGCACAGCTTAAGGTGAAAAGAGCCTTTTCCAAGTACAGCGGCGTACAGAATCGGCGGGGAATCACCGGCCAGCAAGTGGCCAATGACATCCTGCAACAGAACAATATTCATTCCGTACGTGTAGAACGTGTTGCCGGCAGTCTGACGGACCACTATAGCCCTAAAGAGAAGCTTATACGTCTGTCTGAACCGGTGCATAGTGAAAAGAGTATTGCTGCCCTGGGTGTTGCGGCCCATGAAGCAGGCCATGCTGTGCAGTATGCTGTTGACTATGCCCCGATTCGATTGCGGAGCATTATATATCCTCTTGCTTCAATTGGCTCCTCGGCCGGTCCCTATCTTGCTTTTCTCGGTCTCTTGATGCAGCTGGATTTTTTGTTTACCTTGGGCCTTTTTTTCTTCGGCGTCGCTGTTGCCTTTTATCTTGTTACCCTGCCTGTTGAGTTTGATGCCTCAAAACGGGCGATTGCTGTTTTAGAGGAGGGGGGCTATCTTAGTCCTGAAGAGCTGAGGGGGGCAAAAGCGGTATTAAAGGCCGCCGCCTTAACTTATGTTGCTTCTGCCTTAACAGCTTTTGCCAGCTTGTTGCGTCTCATTATGTTGCGTAATAACAGTAGACGCTAAGACTAAGGCGCAAATGATGAAAGCAAAAGCGGACAAGGCCAGAATAGCAGCAGCGGAAGTCCTCTGCGATGTCTTTCTACAGGATGCTTTTTCTAATGAAAGCCTGGAAAAGAATCAGAGAATTAGCAGTCTGCGGAAGGAAGAACGTGCCTTTGCCACAGCCATGGTGTATGGCTGCCTAACCTACCGTCTTCCAATTGATTTTATCATTGCCAAACAAAGCGAGCGAAAGCTTGAAAAGATTGATCCGCTTGTTTTAATTATTTTGCGTATGGGGGTCTGGCAGATTTGCTACTCCTATTCGGTTCCTAAGTTTGCGGCTGTTGACGAGAGTGTAAAACTATGCAGATATTTTAGACGGCCTCGGTCAGCCGCTTTTGTTAATGCCATTTTACGCCGGATTGATCCGGGAAAAATTTCCTGGCGCAGCAAAGATAGAGGGATTGAACTTGGTCTGGGCAATGAACTTTTTGGCCTGTTTAAGAAATGGTTTGGCGATGAAGAGGCGATTGCTGTTGCAGAAGCTTTCCTAAAAAATCATTTTGATATTTGCCTGCGAGTCAATCGCAAGTATACAGACCCCGAACAACTTAGCCGGAGCCTGGCAAGGGAAGGAGCAAAAATAAAGCCCGGCCGCTACTTCTCCCATGCCCTCTATCTTGATCTGGGAGAAAAACGGATGGAGGAGTTTCAGTCATTCAAAGACGGCCTTTTCATGGTCCAAGAGGAAGCGGCACAAGCCGTTGGTTTTGTTTCTCATGCAGATAAAAAGAAGCTCCTCCTTGACCTGTGTGCGGCCCCCGGCGGTAAATCTTGTGACCTGGCAGAGCGCATGCCGGCAGAGGCTAAGTTAATAGCCATTGATATCAGTGAGCGGCGGCTGGACCTGGCAAGAGAAAATACGAAGCGCTTAAAGCTGGATATGGATTTTTTTGTTGCCGATGCCGCAGACTCCGACTTTACGAGAAGGCTGCAGGTGGCCTATCCCTCCTTGGAAAAAGGAGCCGATCTATTGTTGGTTGACGTCCCTTGCAGCGGCCTGGGCCTTTTAGCCAGAAAACCGGAGCTCAGATGGCGAGTTGGCTATGAGGACTTAAAACGTTTTCCCCCTATCCAAAGGCAGCTTTTGGAAAATGCCGCCGGGCTTTGTGCAAAAGGGGGAGAAGTTATTTACAGCACATGCACATTGAATCCTGCGGAAAATCACGAACTGGTGAAAAGTTTTCTTGCCGGCCAAATGGGAGAACAATTTACTTTACTGCCTATTAGGGAACGTTTGCCCGACTCTCTTGTGGCAGACCTTCAAGCAAATCCTTACACTTCAGCCTTGCTTGAGGAGAATTTTCTTCTTTTCCGCCCCGATGTAAGCGGAGGAGATGGTTTTTTTATTGCTGTCCTAAAAAAGAAAGGCGATTAACATGAAGAAAAATTTCTTAGAGTGCACACTTGAAGAATTTGAAGCCCTTGTGCAGGATTTACAGATGCCGCTGTTTCGAGCTAAGCAGTTGGTAAATTGGCAAGGCAAGGCTATTCAAAGTTTTTCTGAAATGACCAATCTGCCCAAACTGTTGCGAGAAAAACTTGAAAGCTTATATTACCCGGGTTTAGCTCAAGCAGAGCAGCATTGGATATCCAAGTCTGATGCCAGTGAAAAATTTGTGCTCTCTTTAGTCGATGGGGAGATTATTGAAGCTGTCCTCATGAAAAGTAACTACGGTAGCTCTGTATGTCTTTCAACACAGGTAGGCTGTAAGATGGCCTGTCGATTCTGCGCTTCCACCGGCCTGCACTTTGTTCGCAATATTACTTGTGGGGAGCTCTTGGGACAATTTTTGCTCCTGGAGAAATATAGCAAAAAGAGGATCAGCAATATTGATTTGATGGGTATTGGCGAGCCCCTGGATAATTATGATGAGGTTCTTGCCTTTATCAGAAGAATAATCAGCGAGGACTTTCGTAAGATTAGTGCGAGAAAAATCTGCCTTTCCACATGTGGCCTTATCCCCCGGATACAAGAACTGGCTGAAGAGGGAATTCCTTTGACCTTAAGTATTTCTCTGCATGCACCCAACCAGGCAATCCGAGAGCAGATTATGCCTATTGCTAAAAAATACCCTTTTTCTGATTTGCTAAAGGCCGCCGAAGAATATTTTGCCCGGACAGGCCGGCGGGTCAGCTATGAATATGCCATGTTTTCGGGAGTTAATGACAGTCTTGATGCAGCTTTTGAATTGGCCTCTGTATTACAAGGGAAAAATTGCCATGTCAATCTTATTCCGGCCAATCCAATTGAGGGAGTAAGCTTTTCCCCAAGTTCAACAAAGCAAATACAAGCCTTTAAGAACATCTTAACAAAGAGAGGGATTAACACTACCGTCCGACGGTCTCTTGGTATTGATATTGAAGCAGCTTGTGGCCAGTTACGCCGTAGTTCTTTACTTGATGGACCAGGGCTCAAGTGATAAGATACAAGCATATCTATTAGAAAAACGGGGTTGGATGTGAGTAAGAGGCTAAATTTTGCAGCAAAAAGTGACATTGGGAGTGTCCGAAACAAAAATGAAGATAGCTATGCCTTTTTTGTTGCAGAAACAGACTGGCCGGCCATTTTTATTATTGCTGACGGTATGGGCGGACACTCCAGAGGTGAACTGGCAAGTAAGACGGCTGTCGATTATTGCAAGGAGCGTTTGAGTCAAGATTTGGGTCCCGCAGACCAACCGGAAAGAATAGAAATGCTTTTGCGCGACACGATACAGAAGGCCAATATAGAAGTCTATTTACGCTCCTTGGAAGATTATGTGAACAGTGGTATGGGCACAACGCTGACCATTGCCGTTTTTTATCCGGACCATATGTATTTGGGTCATGTTGGCGATTCGCGTTGCTATATTTCCAGAAAAGGTATTTTGGAGAAATTATCTCGCGACCATACTTTGGTTCAAAAAATGCAGGATGAGGGTTTGTTAACGGAAGAAGAAGGCTCAACCCATCCTCAACGCCATATTTTAACACAGGCACTGGGGGTACCTGATTATTTAAAACCGGAAATTTTACACTTGGAAATGAAGCGTAATGACCGCTACCTTCTTTGCAGTGACGGGCTTCACGGCTTTGTTGGAGAGAGTGTTATAGAAGAAACAATGCGCAAGGCAAAAAATCCTCAGCAAAGTGTAGACGAACTCATTGACTTGGCCTTAAAAGCCGGTGGGCATGATAATGTAACAGTGATTTCCATTTTTTTATAGAGGAGTTTTATGAAGTCTGCTCAAGCAAAAATTCCCCCTAACTATGTCCTTGACGGCCGCTATGAAATGTTAGAGGCCTTGGGTCAGGGTGGTATGGCGCATGTTTACCTCGCTTATGACCGTGAGCGCGGAAACAATGTGGCGGTGAAATTGATGCGCGATGAGCTAAGTGATGATCCGGAATTTATTCGGCGTTTTGCAACAGAAGCCAGAGCAGCAGCAAGCTTAGACCATCCCAACATTGTTAAAGTTCTGGATTATGGGCAGGATGGCGACATCCGTTACATTGTTCAAGAATATGTCGAGGGAACAAATCTAAAGGAGTTAATTAAAGAATACGGTGCCCTTAGCTGGGACTTGGCCGTCCCCCTCATGATGCAAATAGGCATGGGCCTGGAACATGCCCACAGAAGAGGTATTATCCACCGTGACATGAAACCGCAGAATGTCTTAATTACTCCGCAAATGACAGCTAAAGTGACAGACTTCGGTATAGCCAGGGCAAGTATTGCGAATACAATTACCCTAACCGGCGGGGCAGCTTTTGGTTCAGTCCATTATTTTTCTCCTGAGCAGGCGAGGGGAGGGGCCGTTACAGAACGTTCTGATTTATATTCCCTGGGCCTGATGCTCTATGAAATGCTTACTGGCAAATTGCCTTTTGACGGTGATTCTTCGGTTGCCGTTGCGATTAAACAATTGCAAGAAATGCCGATGAGGCCAAGCAAAGTAAATCCTAAGATTCCTCCCGGACTTGATATTATAATTTTCAAGGCGATACAAAAAAGTCCTGAACGGCGCTTCTCTTCCGCCCGTGAATTTGTCGGCGAATTGGACCGTTTCATGCTTAATCCCAGGGCCTATTTTGAAAGTTTCCCTCCCCAGGCACAAAATTGGAGTAGCAGCAGTGCCGCTCTTACTACCGATAAAGGGAGTTCGAATTATGGAAAAATTGAAGAGATAGAGCGAAATATTAATCGCAGAAGACGCTCTCGATTACGGGATTATATCTTAACCGTAGTAATTGTTATTTTAGCGGTTTTCATTTTGGGTTATATTATAAAAGTTGCCATTAATAATTTTTCTTTAGGGTCTAATACAGAGGGTGACGAGAGCATTATTGTTGTTGAACGCTATATTGGCCAAAATATTTCTGAAGTAGAAAGTCAGCTGCAGCAGATTTATGGGGACAAGTACGAGTTGATTCCTGTAAAGTCCGAAACCCAGGATAAGGGTGTGATTTTTGAGCAAAATCCCAGTTATGGAACAAAATTACGCAAAGAAGATGCCCATATCAGTTTGAAATATTCTGTAGGTAAAAGCGAGGTTATTATTGATGATGTTGCCGGCCTTACAGAAGATGAGGCACGTAGCCGGCTGGAGAGCCAGGGGATTAACCCTGTTTTGCGTCGTGAAGGGTCCGAGCTGATTCCGGCCGGTAATGTTATTCGTACGGAGCCGGCAGCCGGAGATAGTACCTATGAAGGGGCTCGTGTTTTACTCTTTGTTTCAGCCGGTTCGGAACGGGTTCTTATGCCGCCCCTGGAAGGGCTTTCCTATGCCCAGGCGGAATATGTACTGGAAGAGCTTAATCTTAACTTGCGAGGGGAAAATGTTCACTATAATGAGGCCGGAGAACTTGAAGAGCCGCCCCGTGAACTACGTATTGTTGTAAGACAAAAGACAAATGCGGATACCGAATTGCGTAGTGGAACGACTGTTTTTGTTGAATATGGTACACAAGAGGATTATCAGCTGGTCTTGCAGGGGATTGATTTGAAGGAAGCGGCAAGAAAGCGGGCAGATCGTGAAGCGCATCAGCAAGCAACGCTCCATCTTGTGCAGCCCCGGGCTGGTGTTATGCCTAATCTGCTCGGTATGACAATCGATGAAGTACGGGCAGCGATGCAGCATGTTTGGCCGCAAGATGCCCCGGCCTATTCTATTGCCACGCAAGGTGAGGCCAAATCTGTTGCAGAAGCAGGGGTAGTGGTAGTGCGGCAAAGCATACCGGCCGGCAATTCCTTTAATCCCTATACAGATACCCTTTTTGTATTCTTTGATTACCGCTAAGGAAGAGAGAGGAAGAGTGAAAAAAGACGAAGCAAGAATTCTCAGGGGCGTTGCCGGTGTTTATCTTTTAAGTAATCCTGAAACAAAATTTAGAGGACAGGCTGTAGCGCGCGGCCTCTTCCGGAAAGACGGAATTAAACCACTGCCGGGAGATATTGTCCGTTATGAAAGCTCAGAGGACCCGGATATTCCTTGGGTCATTACAGAGATTTCCCCGCGAAAGAATGAAATTAGGCGGCCGCCGATGGCCAATCTAGATTATTTATTGCTTACTGCCTCAGCAGAGTTGCCTAAAGTAGACTACCATTATATGGACCGAATGATTTGCTATGCGCTGAATAATCAGATAGATGTTGTTTTGCTGCTAACAAAATGCGACCTGCCCGAAGCGAAAGAGACCATTCAAGAATTTACAGCGTATTATAAACCTAGCGGATTTACCTATTATTTTGTGTCTTTTGATGACGACAAAATTATTGCTGAGCTAAGAGGAAAAATTGACCACAGCCTAGCTGCCTTTGCCGGTCAGAGTGGTGTAGGAAAATCAACGCTCATGAATCGAGTTTTAGGACAAGAGATTTTAGAGACGGGCCTTCTTTCGGAGAAGGCAGGAAGGGGCAGGCAAACAACAAGAAGTGTCGAAATTTATTCCTGGCATGAGTGTTTTCTTGCTGATACACCGGGCTTTCAAAGTATTGAAATCACCAACATGAATTTGGAAGGCCGGGACCTTGTCTTGGCCTATCCCGAGTTAAAGGCGGTCAGCCATCTCTGTCGCTATGCGGATTGTCGTCATATGGGGGAGGCCGGTTGTGCTGTTGAAGAAGCAAACATCCATCCGGACCGCCTGGCTAATTATCGCAGTTTGCGCCGTGACCTGGATGAGTTCCGGAAATATTAGATAAATAAAATCCTGAAATGTAAGGAAGAAGGAGATGCAATATGGTGGTAAATAAAAGATTAGAGAAGCTTTTAAACACGGAAGGTCCCCTTTTGGCGCCCTCCCTTCTGGCTGCTGATTTTACAAATCTGGCTGCTGCCCTGGCTAAGGTAAGTGGGGCGGATGCCTTGCACCTAGATATTATGGATGGGCATTTTGTTCCGAATATTTCCTATGGTCCAGCTATCGTAAAGCAGCTTCGTCCCCTTTGGGATAAGGTTTTTGATGTCCATCTCATGGTTAAACATCCCGAAGCTTGGTTAGAGGCATTTGCCGATGCCGGAGCGGATATTTTTGTTTTTCATCTTGAAAGTACTGACCATGCCCATCGCCTGGTCCAAGAGATTAAAAAGCGGGGCATGCTTGCCGGTATATCTCTCAATCCTTCTACTCCTGCCTCTTGTCTGGAGGCTATACTTCCTGACTTAGATCTGGTTTTATTGATGACGGTAAATCCGGGTTTTGGTGGGCAAAGCTATATTGAATCTATGGAGAAAAAGATAGCGGAAGTCCGGGAGATGATTCATAAGACAGGGAAGAAAATTCTTCTCCAAGTCGATGGGGGGATAAAAGAAGAAACAATAACCGGGGCGGCAAAAGCGGGAGCTGATTTTTTTGTTGCCGGAACATCTGTCTTTAAGGCAGACAATCCCGAAGCGGAAATTGAAAAACTCAAGCTAAGGGCACGAGGCGTGAAGTAATGTGGCAGGGCTTATTTTTAAGTGGCGATATGCTTCAGCCGGAAAAAATAAAAGTTTTGGCCAATTGCTGTGATTCTTTGTGGGCTGCTGATGGCGGATTAGATCGCTTGCTGGAGCTCGGGCTGGAGGCTGATTTTTTTGTTGGGGACGGTGACTCCCTAGGTGCAAAGGGGGCAGGATACCTCAAAGAGCGGGCTATACCTGCAAAATATTTAAAGGAAAGAAAGGATGAAAGCGACTCGGCTGTTGCTTTACAGCTGATGCTTGAGCGCTATGAAAAAGAGGGGCAAAAAGCAAGCCCGGGGAAAGCTGAGCAAAGAAATACGAATCCTTCTTTTCCGGAGCGCTTCGGGGCAGCTTTAAAGCGGAGGGCAGGTGGGCCTTCAAAAAAATGTGAAGCGCTTTTTTCCGGTCCTTCAGGAATTATTTTTTTTACGGCATTAGGTACTCGCTATGACCATGTGCTATCGAATCTAGCCCTTGCCTGCCGTTATGTTAAGGCGGAACTTCCCTTCCTACTTACTGACGGGAAAAGCTATATTTGGGTGTTAAAAGGGCCGGGCCAATATATTTTTCCCAATTGTTTTTATGCTAATCAGGGCGAAAGGCTCTATCTCTCTTTGCTGCCACAAACAGCGGAAGTAGAAAATATCTCTCTCAAAAATGTCTTATGGCCACTTGAAAACCGAACTTTATTTCAAGGCATTTCTCTTGGCCTAAGTAATGAGATGCTCGACAATCAATCGGCAAACTTATCTTTCCAAGGGGGAATCCTTTCTGTAATCCTTTCTACGGAAAATAAAGAAGAAGTAAAGAGGAAATAGGAAAAAGAAGCCTGTTCTTGCCGTCCCTCTTGCAGAATCCGGATAGAAGAAGACCCCCTTATACACTTGTCCTGCCGGAAAGGGCTAAGACCCTTGTAAAAGAGGGTTCCGTTGGAGCTGTCTTTTTAAAAATAGCCGGCAGACCTAGCCTTCAAAGGTTAAAGCAAAGTAATTCTTCTTCCCCCGGCGGATAATGGCTGCCCCGTCCACCAAATCAGATTTCTCCAATACTCTTGCGAAATCTGAAATAGCTTCATCGTTTATACTGAGTCCCTTCTGTTTAATTAAGCGTCTGCCTTCACTTTTTGAGGGAATAAAATTATGAGTACAAAGGATGTCTAAAATCTCTTTGCCGAAGTCTTCTTCTGTAAGCCTTGCTCCGGGCATGTCTTCAGAACGACCGCGGGACCCGAAAATTTCTGCGGCTTGACGCTCAGCTTCCCTGGCTTTCTCTTCTCCGTGAACAATAGTGGTAACTTCAAAAGCAAGGCGTTTTTTTGCTTCATTTATTGCGGCGCCTTCCAACTTGGCGTATTCGGCAATTTCTTCAAGAGGCATAAAAGTCAGAAGTTTCATGCATTTTTCCACATCACGGTCGTCTAAATTTCTCCAGTACTGATAGAAGTCGTAGACAGAGCATTTTGTTTCATCAAGCCATAAGGCTCCATCTGCTGTTTTGCCCATTTTTTCCCCATCGGCCTTGGTGAGGAGATTGAAGGTGAGCCCGTAGGCAGGACCGAGCCCTTTCCTGCGAATCAGATCGGTTCCGGCAAGAATATTGGACCACTGGTCATCGCCACCTAATTGCAATTTACAATCAAAATGCTTGTGAAGGTAGAGGAAGTCATAGGCTTGGAGAATCATATAGTTAAATTCCATGAAGGTTAAGCCTTCCTCCATACGATTTTTATAGCAATCCGCAGCCAGCATGCGATTTACGGAGAAATGAGCACCCACATCTCGAATAAAATCGATATATTGCAACTTCATAATCCAATCGGCATTATTGACCATTAGGGCTTTGCCATCGGAAAAGTCAAGAAGAATCTGCATTTGTTTTTTAAACTGTTCGATATTATGACGAATGCTTTCTTCATCCAAGAATTGGCGCATGTCGGTACGGCCGGAAGGATCGCCAATCATGCCTGTGCCGCCGCCGAGAATAACAATGGGACGATGGCCCGCATGCTGCATATGTGCCATGACCATGAGTTGTAATAGGTGGCCAACATGAAGACTATCAGCTGTAGGATCATAGCCGGTATAGAAGCTAATCTTCTCCTTGCTTAATAATTCCCGCAAGTCATCTTCATGTGTTACTTGAGCGACATAACCGCGCTCTTTTAAGAGGTCATAAATATTTGTTTGAGCCATAACAATCCCTTTCAGTATTACTTGTAATCTTTATGATAAATATTCTATAAACAAAGTCGCTATTAGTCAAAATCAGCATTTCAACAAAAACTATCCCGCGCCGGAGGAAACTATGTAATGTAAAAGGGTGTTTCCAAAAGAAGTTCCCTTTCCTCATAATTTTTTGTAAGCAGGGCCCGTAAAGCAAAAGATCGCCGTTCAACTAAACACTGCTCCTGCAGGGCCTCGTCACGGCAAGCACGGCTGTCGCTAAATTTAGATAATATGGGGAGTTGGGCAGCAGTCTGCATCTTTCGCAAGAGGTAACGCCCCCTTTTGTTAAAGGCTAAAGGCAAGATAAAGCATGGAACATCGCCTGCTCGCTTCATACTTGCCCGGTCAATCCCCAAGGCAAGAGCGCTTAAGGCGCGCTGAATCCTTCCCTCAGAAAAGGTTAGTGTTTTTGTTGCTTCAATGTAATCATTTTCGTAGACCATTTTTTTCAGGCGCTCGGCAAGACCGCTCTGCATGTAGCGGTAGTCTTTTAAGCGGTCCCGATCTTCCCGCAAAAGCAAGAAGCGAGCCAGCTCCGAAAAAGGTTCAAGTCCGGCGACTTCTTTTTTTTGTATTCCCTCAAGTAAATAGGCAAGCGAGGAGGAGGGGATCTGCTTGCGCAAATAGAGGAAGAGTTCTTTGCTTAGCAGGGGTCCTTCTTTTCTCACAGCATTTTGTATGGAAAGGCGAATTTCACTGGCCGATGCCTGGGCTTGATCTGCATTAGCCGACCGTCGCGGGCAAAGGAAAAAACCGGGTTTTCTGAAGGACGGATCGAGCATTTTTAAGGCAGACAAATATTCGACCACCAGCCGGCTATTGGGTTCCCTGAAACACCGGCGAATAGATTCCGCTACCCCCATATCTTCAAAGGCCTTTTCTCTGGCTTGGTGAGGGGAATGTCCGGCGGCAACCTGTCCCTTAATCCTATCTCTTAGCTCTTCGCTCTCAGGGCTGATCAGGTCGGCAGCTTGCTCAAGTTCTTCACGGTTAAAATATTCTGAGGAAGCAGCAATAGTATGGATTACACCGGTTGCGGAAAGGAGATGTATACCCGCCTTGGCGTAGTTCTCGGCATCGCTAATGGCATAGTATTGAGGAAAAAGGAGGACAAGATCTGCCCCCGAGCGGATAGCGGCAAGACTTCTTGTTTTAATTGTCTGCATAGCGAGATTTCCGCGTTGACAGAAATTGGACGTTAAGGCTACAACAATAGCTGTTTTTTCTCCCAAGTGTTCTTTTATCCATTCATATTGAAAAAGATGCCCTTTGTGGAAGGGGTTATATTCAGCAATAATGCCTATCGTGTGCATGGTATCTTTCCTCCAAAACAAAAATATTATACCATGATGGGAGGAGAAGAAGCGGAAAGTATAGGACAACGCTCATGTCTGCAAGGCGTTGGGGTGGACATTCAGCGAAGGAGTTTGTAGTGATGATGGAAAAAGAAGATAAAAATAGGGAAGAGGGATTTGATGACTGCGGGCAAAAGGAAGATAAGGAGCGGGAAAAAATAGAGGATCTTATCCTCCCGGGTCTTCCTGACTGGCAAGAGCCGCTTCGCCCTAAACCTCTGCTGGAGAAGGCGACCTCTAAAGGAAGGCCCCCTCTCTTTGGTGGCCTTCTGCAGACATTGCTGCTGAGGAAAAAACTGCTGATAGGATTGATTCTAATTAGTTTTCTTTTTTTGGCTTTTATCTTGTTTAACGTTTTCTACACCCCAAAATATACGTACACAAAAGACATTGGCTACCGGGCGCTTCCTTTTCCGACAATCAATAAAGAAAGCTTTTATATTGTAAGCGGTCAAGAAGATGTCATTGAGCGTCTCGTCAATGCTTTTAAAATCCTTCCCGAAAAAGGGAAGGAGAACAGATTCATAGCCGGAAAGATTGTTCTGGCAAATGAAGAAGAAGACAATTTGGCCAGTGAACTGGTTTTGCTCCCTCAAACGGAAGACATTTTTTTTGAGGACCAGCTAAAGTACCTGGAATTACTGGTTGCAACAGATAACTATGATGAGTTTATTTCCTTCTTAGCCGGGCTGAAAAATCACTTTAACCATGTTTTATCAGAAGATGACGAAGCCTGGCCCAGGCAATTACGCTACCTTCGCACCCTCTTTATTGCCGGGCAACTTTGGGAATCCGAGCCCATCAAGCAGGAAATAGAAAGCCTTGAGGCGATCTTGTTGCCTCAATTTGAAAAGAATCTTTCTGCACAAAATGTTGATAAATTTACAACAACCGGCCATGTTCAAGTCTCTTCCCTCGAGCCGGAAGATTTTCCCGAGGCCTATACGCTTCCCGTTATTTACCTGGAAAGCATTGATTTATGGGTTTTGGAAAATCTGGCAAGCCGATATGAGGCTTGGCAGACGATATATGAGCAGTGGCTAAGCATTATTAAGGGGGGAAGGCTGGAGAGCGGCTTTTATTCTTACGCCTGGAATTTAGAGGAAAATAGCTATATTCCTTCGGCCGTGCAAAGCTTCAGAAGTGATACTAAATCCAGCTTGCAACAAAGTATCCATCTTTTTGAAGTTGCCGAGGGAAATCCGGAAGATATTTTACTGTTCAATCAATTGCTCCTCCGTGATCATGGTCTTTACTCATCTTACAACAGCGCAAGCTTAGCCCCTATAACAGAGGAAAAAAGTCTTTCCTCTTCTATTCTCTTGAGACGCCTAGCTTTTCTTGCCGGACAAGACCTAAGTGATCGGCTGGCCGATTCAGTCATCAAAACCTTTCTTGCCGATGCTGATTTTCCTCCTTGTGAAGGCTTGCTTTATGAAATGGAAGATGCTGGGAAGACGTTTAACTTTTCTGACAATGTGGACTACCTTTTGCTGCTTGCCTTACAGCAAGAGAGATAGGCTAAAAATAAGGCTGATAGATTGAAGCTTTTAAGGAAATATCATACAATAGAAAAGGTTTGTATTTATTAATTTTGGGAGGAAGAGTATGGGTTTCATTACAAGGATGAAGAACAAAGCAAAAGCTGATTTAAAGAAAATTATTCTAGTGGAAAATGAAGATGAACGTGTTTTACAGGCTGCGGTTGAAGCCAGCCAAGATGAACTGGCTGAGATTATCTTACTCGGAAGGGAAGAAGAAAGTAAAGCCGTCTGTCCTGATTTAGATTACTCCCGCATAGAGTTTATTGACCTGGAAAGCTTCCCGCAGTTTGAAGACTATGTTGACCAATACTTTGATTTACGAAAGCACAAAGGTATTGATAGGGAACAGGCAAAAGAAAGTGTTCGAGACAAAACGACATTTGGCATGATGCTCTTGAAAAATGATTTAGCGGACGGTCTGGTTTCCGGCGCAGTCAATAGCACGGCAAACACATTGCGGCCCGCCCTTCAAGTCTTGAAGACAAAAGCGGGGACAAAACTTGTTTCCTCCTTTTTCGTTATGGATACCGGTAAAAAAGAATTAGGCCATGAAGGCATCTTTCTCTTTGCTGACTGCGCCCTCAATGAATTTCCCAATGCCGAGCAATTATCGGAAATAGCCCTTGCCTCAGCGGAATCTTGCCGCTTTTTCTTAGACGTAGAACCCAGAGTAGCCATGCTTTCCTATTCCAGTTTTGGTAGTGCAAGAAGCGAGGCTACAGAGAAGGTTATTGAAGCCGGCAAAATTGCCCGGGAAAAAGCTCCTGATCTCATTTTAGATGGGGAACTGCAAGTTGATGCGGCCGTTAGAGAAAAAACTTCTCAATCAAAGGCTCCGGGCAATAAGGTTGGAGGTAAGGCCAATGTTCTTATTTTCCCGGACATTAATGCCGGTAATATCGGTTACAAGCTGGTCCAACACCTGGGGGGTGCCCTTGCCATCGGCCCAATTCTCCAAGGTATTGCCAAACCGGTAAATGACCTATCACGCGGCTGCTCCAAAGAGGATATAATCGGTGTTATTGCCGTTACCTGTGTTCAAGCGGCAGCCCGGGACTAACTGTGAGTCCGGTTCAAGAGATAAGTACGGTAAAAAGACTTAACTAAAAGTCAAGCAAATAAAAGTTAGCGAACAAATAATAAGGAAAAGAAAAGTAAGAAATAAGGAAGGAAAAAATTATGAATGTATTAGTCATTAACGCAGGGAGTTCTTCATTAAAATATCAGCTTCTGAACACTGAAGAAAAAACACTCTTAGCCAAAGGTTTGTGTGAGAGAATCGGCTTGGATAATCCTCGTCTTAAACATGAAGCAAGCGGCAAAGAAGAAGTTGTTAAAGAAGCAAGCATGAAGGATCATGGTGAAGCCATCAAGCTTGTTGTTGACGCGCTGATGGACAAGGATCACGGGGTTATTTCTTCTATGGAAGAAATTGATGCAGTAGGTCACCGTGTTGTCCATGGCGGAGACTACTATGCCGAATCGGTTCTCATTGATGAAGATGTAAAAAAAGCAATAAAGGCCTGCTACGGACTCTCTCCCTTGCATAACCCTGCGAATATGACCGGTATTGAAGCTTGTGAAAAAATCATGCCCAATATTCCTATGGTTGCTGTTTTTGATACGGCCTTCCACCAAACTATGCCTGAAAAAGCTTATATGTATGGCCTTCCCTATGAATATTATGAAAAACATAAAATTCGCCGTTATGGTGCACATGGCACATCACACCGCTATGTTTCCGCCCGTGCGGCAGAATTTTTGGGTAAAGATATTAAGGACTTACGTCTCGTGACCTTGCACTTAGGAAATGGTTCTTCAATCAGTGCAGTCAAGAATGGAGTTTGTGTTGATACATCTATGGGACTTACCCCCTTGGAAGGCCCCTTGATGGGAACACGTTGCGGTAGTATCGATCCGGCCATCGTTCCTATTTTGATGGAAAAAGAAAATCTTTCTACTTCGGCAATTGATGAGGTAATGAATAAGAAAAGTGGCGTATTTGGTGTATCCGGTGTTTCTTCAGACTTCCGTGACCTTGAAGAAGCTGCGGTGGCAGGTAACAAGCGGGCACAACTGGCTCTTGACATGTTTGCCTACCAAGTCAGAAAAATTATGGGCTCTTATATCTTTGCGATGGGTGGAGTCGATGCCATTATTTTCACAGCCGGTATTGGAGAAAATGATGCCAATACAAGAGCCAGGATTTGTGATGAATTAGACATCTTCGGTATTGAGCTGGATAAAGAGAAAAATACAAGCATTCGCGGGAAAGATGCTGATCTTTCAACAGGGCAGTCAAGCGTTCGCATTCTACTGATTCCCACGAATGAAGAATTAATGATTGCTCAAGATACAGCAGCTATTGTTGGAACTGCAAAATAAAAACGAGCCGGCTAGTTTATCCTTTTGTAGCATTTGAGCCAAAAGGGAATAGCCCGCCTCAGCACTTTGGTAATTAATGAGCAGGGCAATTTGCGCTGCTCATTAGTCATAAACTCATGAACCATAAAGATGATGAAAGGATAGAAGATGGCTAAACAAGATAAATTAGTGCAAGAAATAACACCGCGTGATGTTGATTTTGCCCAGTGGTACACCGATGTTGTAAAAAAAGCGGAATTAACTTCTTATTCACCCGTGAGGGGGGCAATGATTTTGCGACCGTACGGATATGCCATTTGGGAGAATATTCAGAATTATGTGGATAAAAAACTAAAAGAAACCGGTCACGAAAATGTAGCCATGCCTTTACTTATCCCGGAATCCCTCTTGCAAAAAGAGAAAGACCATGTCGAAGGTTTCGCCCCCGAGGTGGCTTGGGTTACGCATGGCGGGGATACAAAACTGCAAGAGAGATTGTGCGTTCGCCCAACTTCTGAAGTCTTGTTTTGCTCGCACTATGAGGAAATTGTGCAGTCTTGGCGAGATTTACCGAAACTATACAATCAATGGTGTTCTGTTATTCGCTGGGAAAAAACAACACGTCCCTTCTTACGTACTACAGAATTCCATTGGCAAGAAGGGCACACTGCCCATGCGACAGCAGAAGATGCCAAAAGGGAAACCCTGCTTATCCTAGACCTGTATAAAGATTTCTATCAAGATTTTCTTGCGATTCCCGTGATTAGCGGCCTTAAAACAGATAAGGAAAAATTTGCCGGTGCAGAAGAAACCTACACGGTGGAAGCCATGATGCATGATGGTAAGGCTTTACAAGGAGGGACTTCTCATTATTTTGGTGATGGTTTTGCCAGAGTGTTCAACATTCAATACGCAGATGAAAATAACGAACTCCAATATGTCCACCAAACCTCTTGGGGTATTTCGACCCGTGTAATCGGCGGAATTATCATGGTTCATGGTGACGATGACGGTCTGATTTTGCCGCCGAGAGTTGCCCCGATTCAAGTTGCCCTAATCCCTATTGCCATGGAGAAAGATGGGGTGGTCGAGGCTAATGAGGAACTTTTGGCCAGACTTGGAAAGCATTTTAGGGTGAAAGCCGACTTTAGCGATAAAATGCCCGGCTGGAAATTCTCGGAATATGAAATGCGCGGAGTTCCCTTACGGCTGGAATATGGCCCTAGGGATATCAAAAAAGGGCAAGTTGTTGCTGTAAGACGTGATACGAGGGAGAAAATGTTTATCCCTGTAGATAAAGTCGAGGAAAAAGTTTCAGAGCTACTGGAAACTATTCAAAACGATATGTTTGCCAGGGCTGAAAAAAGCCTATATGAACGAATTTATGACGCAGATAACTGGGAAGAGCTGGAAGATATCTTAGAGAACAAACCGGGTTTTGTTCGTGCCCATTGGTGTGGTGACCAGGCTTGCGAAGATAATATAAAAGATAAATTATCCGCGAGTTCTCGTTGTATCATTGAGGGAAGCCCGTCGGCCGAAAAAACTTGCGTTTCCTGCGGAAAACCTGCTAAGCATAATATTTATTGGGGGAAAGCCTATTGATTCCAACAAAAAGAGAAGATAATAACGTCTTACTTTCCCTAAGCTCCGAACAATGGACCAAGGAAGAGCAGTCTGATCCCATTCGTCTTTTTACAGAGGGACGGTTGATTCGTATTGAGAAAGAAGCTGCCTGGCTGCTAAGCTACGAAGAAAACATCGAACAGGGATCGGATGAAGTCAGAACACGGCTTCTTGTATATGATGCCGGTGGTATCCGTTTAATTCGCAGCGGGGCCATGCAGATGGATGTCTTTTTTGAAAAAGGCAGCCACTACACCAGTAATATGGAGACACCTTTCGGATTGATGGAATTTAGTGTCTATACTAATGAAGCATGCGCTAGCCTGGAAAAAGATGGCGGCTCACTTTTATTGTCTTACGCTCTCAGTTTTAATAAACGTGAAGCGATTTCTACTAAAATAGAAATTGAAGCTGAGAAATTAAAAGGCAACTAGTCTTGACATTAGAAAATCAGCGTGCGATAATGTCGAATGTTGATTTTAATACTATTTATATAAAGAAATACGGAGGCAATAACAATGGCAGTACCAAAAAGAAGATGGTCAAAACGCAGGTCACGTATGTCACGTGCAAATGAGAGTTTAGCAAAACCGAATTTGTCGGAATGCCCTCAATGCCATGAACTGAAGTTACCCCATATAGTATGCAAATCTTGCGGTTACTATAAGGGGAAGGAAGTGATTGCTCAAGCTGAAGAATAAGGCCACTGAGCAGGCTTATTTTGATACTATAAGCAGCGGGGCGGCACACCCGGCTGCTTTTTTGTGTTTGACCGGATGGGGCAAGAGAGTGGCAGCGCTAGGTAAGGCGAAAAGTAGATGGAGGAATGTGTGGAAAGATATTCCGATTACAAGTATACACAAACGGAAATAGCTGCTGTTTCCCCCTTTAGCATTGCAGAGGATTTAGCTCTTGAAGCCGGGGATCTCTTATTAGAGATTAATGGAGCGAGCATCAAGGATATTTTTGATTTTCGAGAACAGGAGAGTCAAGAATATGTTCTGCTGCTGGTTAAGAAAAAAAGTGGCGAGTATATTGAGTATGAAGTGGAGAAAGATGGTGATGAGGAGCTGGGCCTTGAATTTGCAAACCCCCTCCTAACAGAGTGTGCATCTTGTGATAACCATTGTGTTTTCTGCTTTATCGATCAATTGCCTAAACATCTGCGGCCCAGTCTTTATTTTAAGGATGATGACTCGCGCCTATCCTTTCTTACCGGAAACTACGTTACGCTAACGAATCTTAGCGAAGAAGAGCTGGAGCGGATTATTCACTTCCGCTTTTCGCCTATCAATATTTCAATACACACCACAAATCCGGCCCTCCGCGTGCGGATGATGGGCAATAAAACAGCAGGGAATCTTTTGGAGAAAATCCGGAAATTGACAGATAGCGGTATTCGGATAAATGGTCAATTTGTTCTATGTCCGGGAATTAATGACGGGGAGGAACTGGAGCGCAGCCTGCAAGATTTGGCCCCCTTGGCCCGGAAAATTGACAGCCTTGCGGTTGTTCCGGTTGGTTTGACAAAATATCGCAAGGAGAACAAGTTATTTCCCCTGACTTCCTATGAAAAAAGTAGTGCCTGTAGGCTTCTGGGCCAGATAGAAGCCTGGCAAGACAAGTTTTTACAGACCTGTGGGCGGCGGCTGATTTTTGCCAGCGATGAGTTTTATTTGCTGGCCGAGTGTGATTTTCCTCCCGGAGAGGCCTATGAGGGCTATCCCCAGCTCGAAAATGGCGTGGGTATGGCGCGTTCTTTTCTTGATGATGTTCGCTCAGCCTTAAAAAGCGGAGGGAATCCTAAAATATCAAGCCGTTCGAGCACGAAGGATATCACTCAAGGGAGAAGGAACATTTCCATAGCTACCGGTATTTTAGGTGAGAAAATTTTGCGCATGGTCCAAAGGGAATGTGAAAAAACATTAAATATTCGTTTGAATATTATGGGGATTGAAAATAATTTTTTTGGTGAAAAAATTACGGTAACAGGCCTTCTTACCGGGGAAGATCTTATACGGCAAGTGGCTTGCTTGGAAAATGGACCGGATCATCTCCTGCTTTGTGATAGTATGCTAAAGCAGGACGAAGATATTTTTTTAGATGACATCTCTGTCTCAGCTTTATCTGAAAAACTGGGTAGAGATATATATGTTTGTGCCGAGGATGGATATTCATTTGTTGCTGCTTTGCAAGCTATAAAGGAGGGAAGAAATGGCTAAATCACTAATTGCTATCGTGGGCCGCCCAAATGTTGGTAAGTCAAGTATTTTTAATGTACTGATAGGGGAACGGATTTCTATCGTTCATGATAGTCCCGGGGTTACTCGCGATCGCATTTATGCTGACGGTGAATGGTTTGGCAGAGAGTTTATCCTTATTGATACCGGCGGACTGGAAATTGGCTCGGATGACCCCATAACAATACAAATGCGCCGGCAGGTAGAATTTGCCATAGAGGCTTGTGATGCTATTATTTTCCTTTGCGATATCCGAGATGGCCTGACCAACGCCGACCGGGAAATTGCCGGCCTCCTAAGGCAGTCTGCAAAACCCGTCGTGCTTGCCTTAAATAAAGCCGACCGCATTGGCGGTTTTCCGCCGGAAGCCTATGAGTTTTATGAGCTGGGCTTTGGAGAGCCTCATTGCGTTTCTGCTATCCATAAATTGGGCCTGGGTGATTTAATTTCCGATGTCTTTTCTAAAATACCGCAAAGAGAAGTTGCAGAAGCAGACGATGACCGTATTGCAGTTGCTATTATCGGTAAGCCTAATGTGGGCAAATCTTCTCTAATGAATGTCATCCTGGCTGAAGAGCGAGCTATTGTTTCAGATATACCCGGTACGACTCGAGATGCCCTTGATGTCTTTGTGGAAAATGACTATGGCTCCTATACTTTTATAGATACGGCAGGCCTAAGGAGAAAAAGCAGGATCGATAATGTCATCGAAAAGTACAGTACTTTTCGCACAGACTCTGCCGTTGAACGGTCCGATGTTTGTTTAATCCTACTTGATGCTGAAGACGGTGTTAGTGAGCAGGATACTAAAATAGCCGGCCTTGCTCATGAGGCAGGCAAGGCCTCTATTTTTGTTATTAATAAATGGGATCTTCTGGATGAGAAGGGTGAGCGCTATAAAAAGTGGGTTGAAGATATCCGTACTCGTTTTGCCTTTATGCCCTATGCGCCGATTATAACCATCTCAGCTCTGACGGGGCAGCGTGTAGAGGGGCTTTTTAACCTTATCAACAAGGTGTATGCTGAAGCGGAAAGGCGGCTAAGTACATCGGTTATCAATGAAGTGCTTGCCGAAGCTGTGGCTATGCATAAGAGCCCTTCCAAGCAAGGTAGGCATCTGAAAATTTATTATGCCAGCCAAGTTGATATAAAACCGCCACAAATCGTTTTCTTTATTAATGACAAGAAGTTATTGCATTTCTCCTATGAGCGGTATATTGAAAATCGCTTCCGCGAGGCCTTTGGTTTTGAAGGTACTCCCATTCGCATGATTTGGCGGGAGCGGAGACAAACAGACTATATCAGAGTAAAGGAAGATCAACTTTAATATGACAGAAGCAAAGAAGCTAAGAAATATTGCCATTATTGCTCATGTTGACCACGGGAAAACAACCCTGGTTGATGCCCTGTTAAAGGAAAGCGGCTTTTTTCGTGCCGGAGAACTCCAAGGAACTCAGGTTATGGACTCCAACGCTATCGAACGGGAGCGCGGAATCACTATCTTGGCAAAGAACACGGCCATTTCCTATCAGGATGCCCGGATTAACATCGTGGACACTCCGGGCCATGCTGACTTTGGTGGTGAGGTGGAACGCGTCCTAAAGATGGTTGATGGTGTTCTTTTGCTGGTTGATGCCTACGATGGGCCTATGCCGCAAACCCGTTTTGTGCTCTCTAAAGCACTTGAAATGAAATTAAGAACAATTGTTGTTATTAATAAAATAGATAGGCCAAATGCCAGAGCCGCAGAAGTCCTTGATATGGTTTACGAGCTATATTTTGATCTCGGAGCTGACGATGAGCAGATTGACTTTCCCGTACTCTTTGCTTCCGCAAAATATGCTGCCGCCTTCTATGAACTTCCTGAGGAATTGACAGAAGAGCTGTTACAAGAGGCTAGTGTTAAACCGATTTTAGATACAATTATTGAGCGAATTGCTGAAGCGAGAGGGGAAGACGAAGCAGCAGTACAGGTGTTGGTCTCAAATATTGACTATGATAATTATTTGGGCCGCCTTGCTATCGGAAAAATAGAGCGGGGAACCCTAAGACAAGCAGAACCCCTTGCTGTAATAAAGGCTGACGGCAGTCCCACAAAAATAGCTAGAATTAATAATCTATATGTTTTCGACGGGCTTTCGCGAAAAGAGATAAAGGAAGCAAAAAGTGGTGAGATTGTCTGCCTATCAGGCATTGAGGAAGTAAATATAGGAGACACATTAACCGATCCGGAAGTGCAAGAGCCCCTGGAATTTGTTTCCATTGAAGAACCAACGATTGCCATGCTCTTTCAAGTCAACGATAGTCCTCTTGCCGGCAAAGAGGGGAAGTATCTAACCTCTCGCCACATTAAGGAGCGGTTGGAGCGGGAGATACTCCGAAATGTGGCCATGCGTTTTGAAGAAACAGATAGTCCCGATCGCTTTATTGTTAAAGGGAGAGGCGAACTTCATATCTCTATTTTAATTGAGAATATGCGGCGTGAAGGCTATGAATTTCAAGTTTCACGACCCTATGCACTAACCAGGCTGATTGATGGTGTCTTGATGGAACCGGAAGAACTTCTGCAAGTTCAAGTTAGTGAGGAGTATCAAGGAATAGTTATTGAAAAACTGGGGAAGCGTAAAGCAGAATTAATAAGTATGGAGCCGCCTTTTCGGGGTAATGTGAAAATGGAGTTTCGCATTCCCTCAAGCCAATTGATTGGCTATCGTTCTCAATTTATGAATGATACAAGGGGTAATGGTATGCTTTCCGGCATCCTTGCCGGCTATGTTCCCAGTGTAGGGCAAGGTGTCGGCAGAGGACATGGGGTCCTGCTTGCCCATTCAGCAGGTGAAGCCGTAACCTATGGCCTCCATAATGCCCAAGAGCGAGGCAGTTTGTTTATTTCTCCGGGAACAGAAGTCTACGAGGGAATGATTGTTGGTACGACAATGCAAGCAGAAGATGTTATCGTTAATGTTTGCAGGAGAAAGCAATTGACGAATATTCGCGCAGCCGGTTCAGATGATGCCTTAAGACTGTCGCCTCCGATTCAAATGAGCCTTGAGCAATGTTTGGAATTTATTGATGATGATGAAATGATTGAGGTTACGCCCGGAAGTATCCGGATGAGAAAAAGAATCCTCGACAGCAAGATGCGACTCAGGGCAGCTTCAAAAACATAAATATATAGTATAATCAGGTAGGGAGTGGGCAAAAAGAAACATACCGCTTGAGAAAGAGAGGCAGGATTCATTTTGACTTCTAAATTTTCTAAAGTTCTGTTAGCTGTTATTTTTATTGCAGCCTTGCTGTTATTTACGCTTGCGGCTTTCTTTTTCGGCTACCGCTATGTTCGCTCGCAAGATGAGATTTTCAACCGGATGCATAGCTTATCAGAAGAATACGGGGGCAATTTAATTAATGAAGAAACACCGGGGGCAGTCTCTATTTTTATTCCTCGTTCTTCGGACATGGATGACATATCCCTGATTTTGAAAGAACAAGGTTTTATCGGCAATACTATATTATTTAAGCTAATCTCAAAGTTTAACGGCTTTGATGGCCGTTACCAGGCGGGTACCCATTACCTCATGCACGGCATGAGCTATGACGAAATAATGTTTACCTTAACCAGGCAGCCCAAACCCCTATCCATTACCTTTGTTGAGGGTGAGAGTTATTTGGAAATGCGTCAAAAAATGCTGGATAGCGGGCTAAATATAGATGTTAACCGCCTGGATAATCTTGTCCGTCATCCCAATGCCTTCCTGGATTATGAATTTGTACGCAATATCACTAATGATGAGAGCCGGGAATGGCTTTTGCAAGGTTATTTGTGGCCTGATACCTATTGGTTTGATCCGAACCTTGATGAAGCGAGCATCATTCGTATGTTTCTCGACAATACGGAGCGCAAGCTTGATGAAGGTGGTTATGCGGAAAAAGCAAAAAGCATGGGCATGACTATTGATGAAGTAATGAATATGGCCTCGATTGTTCAGAAAGAGGGTAATATTGAAGAAATGAGCAAAATAGGTCGAGTCTTCCTCAACCGTTATTCAATAGGGATGCCGATGGAATCTTGTGCGACAATCAACTATTTGCGCATGGATGAGGGCTTGGAACCCTTACCCTGGGCCTTGCATTCCGACTTGGAGAAGTATGCAACAAATGCCTATAACACCTATGCTTTTCCCGGTTTGCCTCCCGGTCCCATAAACAATCCCGGTACCTTAGCTATTGAGGGCGTATTATGGCCGGCCAACGAAGATAGCTGGGCGGGCGCATCACAATACTTGTATTTTTGCGCCACCGGTGAGGGACATAACGTCTTTGCAACCAGCCTTGAGGAACACCAGGCAAACGTTAACTACTATAGTTCGCAGTGGTACGGAACAAGCACTGACGAGTAAAAGCTTTTATCGGCCCTTATGCCGCTTTTCCGGGATTGGCTATGATCCTATAGAAAATCTACCAGGAAAAGCGCTAAAACAATACAAGGAGATAGGGGGAAGACAAGCTTGCTAAGTCTTTCCCCTTTTTCTTTGCCTTTTTGCAGTTTCCACAATAGTAATACTATTAGAGCAAAAAGCAGGGCAAACAAGGACATGAAAAATAAGAGTCTGAAAAAGTCGTAGAGGCTAAGGATTGGAGAAAAAGAGGCTAATAGCAGCAGGTCGCCTGTCCCTATCAAGCAAGATGATTTTTTATATTCAATAAAACTTATTAACAGCAGAAAAGAAAGAAGAGCCAGGCCAAGGGATAGGGAGGTGATAAGCCGCATCCTGTTCCGAATATAGAAAAAGGCATATAAGCTGCACAAGGAAAAAGATAGTAATAGGCACCAGCGACTGATTAATAGGGTCTTGCAGTCCATAACGGCAATATAGATGAGTAATAGATATAGGAACAATTTTATAATCATGACCCCTCCTTACTCTTACAATTATGAAGATTGGCCGGATTCGACACGCGGGCTATTTCTAGCAAAACTCGACAACAGCTCCTGAAGGTCTCGTTGACCATTGCCTTGACTCTTCGCTATAATGGGCTGTGCAGAAAAGAAGAGAAAGAGTATGAGTGAGAAATGACGGATAAAATGAAGATAGAGGATGTTGAAAAGGCTATAAATGCCCATTTACGGTCCAATTTTGCCTTAAGCTTAAAAGAGGCTAAAGAGCATGAACTGTGGTATGCCATGGCCAAAACACTCATGGAGTATATGACCCCTTATAAAGAACGGCGGGGAGACGGGTCAAGTGTAAGGCAAGCGCATTATTTTTCTGCAGAATTTCTTATCGGGAGAAGTTTTCTGAATAATGCCCTTAATTTAGGCCTGTATGATGTGTTTTCCCGGATAGCGGAAAAGTGGGGTTTTTCTTTGCCGGGAATACTGGAGGAAGAGCTTGATCCGGCTTTGGGAAACGGTGGTTTGGGCCGGCTTGCTGCTTGTTTTTTAGATTCAGCAGCCAATGAAAGGCTGCCTTTAAGCGGCCACGGAATACTATACCGCTACGGCCTCTTTAAACAGGTTTTAGAAGACGGTTTCCAGCAGGAACATCCGGATGCCTGGCGGGCAACGGCCTATCCCTTTGCGATTCGTAGGGAAGAGGAGGCCTGTCTTGTCCACTATAGAGATTTTTCTGTGCGGGCAATACCTTATGAAATTCCCATCTTGGGCTATAGGAACGACTATGTAAATATTCTCCAGCTTTGGCATGCGGAAGCTATAGAGCCCTTTGACTTTTCTCTCTTTAACAGCCAGCAGTTTGCCGCTGCCGTTGCGGAGCAAAATAAAGTCGAGGATATTTGTCGGGTTTTATATCCCAATGATAGTTCAAGAGAGGGCAGGCTCCTACGCTTGCGCCAACAATATTTCTTTGTCTCGGCTTCTTTGCAAAACATCATTCGCCAATACAAAGAGCGCCGGGGCAGTAATTTTTCAGCCTTCTCAAATGAACATGTATTTCAACTAAATGATACCCACCCTGTTCTCGCTGTTCCTGAATTTATTCGCCTCTTGATGGAAGAAGCTTTGAGTTTTGAAGAGGCTTGGGAAATAACCCGGCGTGTCTTTGCTTATACAAACCATACAACGCTGCAAGAGGCACTTGAAAGATGGGATGTTAGCTATTTTGAAGAATTATTTCCGGCCATTTTTGACATTATCAAACGCATTGATACAGAATTCCGGAAAACGGCTCAGCTGGCCTCCCTTCCCGAAGAGGCCATCAACCGAATTGCTCCTCTTCGCCAAAAAGAAGTTCAAATGGCTTCTATTGCTTGTTTTTCTTCCTTTAAAATTAACGGTGTGGCAAAGATTCACAGCGAAATCCTTAAAGAGAAAACCTTACAAGAGTTTTACAGCTTAAGCCCGGAAAAATTTACGAATAAAACAAATGGAGTGACCCCCCGGCGTTGGTTGCACCATAGTAATCCGAGACTGGGGAATTTACTAACGGAATTATTAGGCTCAAAGGCCTGGATAGGAAATCTTGACCTCCTTGCCGAGCTTGAAAAGTATCAGGACGATCCCCGGCTTATGGAGGAGCTGAGAAAGATTAAGGGGGAAAACAAAAAAGATTTGGCAGCCTATCTTAAGCGCGAAAGGAATATTTCTTTAGATCCCAATGCCTTATTAGATGTGCAAGTCAAGCGTTTGCATGAGTATAAAAGGCAGCTGCTCAACGCTTTTGAAATTTTAGACCGCTATTATCGGATTAAAGAAGGCGCCGTAGTAAGTGAAACACCCGTTGTGTATCTTTTTGGGGCAAAGGCGGCTTCTTCTTATTACAGGGCCAAAGGCATTATCAAGTTTATTAATGATATAGCAAAAGTAATCAACAAGGATTCTCAGGCCTCTAAACTTATGCAAGTGCATTTTATCCCTAATTATAATGTGTCCCTGGCGGAGAAAATATTCCCTGCTGCTGATTTATCGGAACAAATTTCCACTGTGGGCAAGGAAGCCTCGGGAACTGGTAATATGAAGTTTATGATGAATGGCGCTCTAACTATCGGGACTCATGATGGGGCCAATATAGAGATATTGGAAGCAGTAGGAGAAGAAAATGCTTTTATATTCGGCCATACCCTAAGTACATTCCCGGAAATACTTGCCGCTTATTCTGCCAAAGATAGCTATCAAACTGTTGAGGGACTACAAGAGCTGGTGGATACATTACAGGCTGAAGTGTTAGATATTAGGGCCAAAGATATGTATGATGACATCTATTACTCCCTTTTGCAGGGAAGTGACTGGGAGAAGGCAGATCAATATTATGTTTTGGGCGATTTCGCAGAATATAGAAAGATGAGGAAATTAGCCCATGATGCCTATCAAGATCAGGAAGCTTGGAGCAGGAAAGCTTGGATAAATATTTGTCGTAGCGGTCGTTTTAGCTCAGATAGAACAATTCGGGAATATGCAAAAGAGATTTGGCGCATTAGCCCAAATTAGGAAAGAAGACTTGACATATCATTATTCCTTAGGCAATATCGTGTAGCTAAGAAATAAATTTATTGTACAAATAAGAATGGAAGGAAAAGAATCATGGCAGAGTTTAAGTATGAAATTAAAGAAGAAGTGGGTGTGCTGAGTAGCAGCAAATCCGGATGGCGTCGTGAACTCAATATGGTAAGCTGGAATGAAGCAAAAGCAAAGTTAGATATTCGTGATTGGGCGCCTGAACACGCAAAGATGAGCAAGGGTATTTCTCTGTCTCACGAAGAAGCTTCTATTTTGCGTGAAATTTTAAATGAAGTAAATTTAGACGAACTCTTTAAATAAGTTCTCACTTTTATTAGCTTATGAAAAAACCTCGCAACTTTCATATTGCGAGGTTTTTTGTTTATAAAGAGAGCCGGCCTTCCTACTAATTGCCCGGAAGGCTTGTTGTCTTCTCAAGGTCGGGTCTTGCGAAGATTAAGAGTCGCTCATTTTGTTCGTTATATACAGCAGGGTGGCAGGTAACAAGAACGACCAGATTATCTTCATAATAATCAAAGATATAATTTCTAAGTTCTTTTTCGTTGATAATGACTTGGTCTTCTACGTTATAGTAGTAGCGCTTTCCGTGCGGTAAATAGTCGATATAAAACTGGTCTCCGGGAAGAATCTCATCCAGGCGGTTAAAGTCGCGTCCCGAGGTAAGGAAACGATGGCCGAAAATAGCGGTTAGACCGTCTTGATCGAGAGCGGAAAGCTGGGGTAAGATACCGACTCCGAAACGCAAAGAGTATTTCTCCACATCATCGGCAACCGGAGTTTTTACGCCAATTTTCGGAATGACAAGAGTGCCGGAATAGGTTAGGCTGACCTGCTTGGAACCATCATCCTCGGGTTCAACAAAACTTACCCCGAAATCTTCGTAACGCTCTCCTTGCACTTCGCCAAAGTCCTTTGATATTTCAAATGTAACAGGTTTCTTTTCTTCATCCATTTGCTTAAGAATTTTTTGTTTTAAATCTTCAGCGTTGCGCTCATCAATGATTGGCTTCAGTATAAAGTATAGGGCAAGGGCAACAATAGCTACGATTAATATATCCAAGGTAATTAAGAGCCATTTGGGAACGCCTGATTTTGCACCCTTTTCAGCCGCTTTATTTTTCGATTTTTTGCCTCTCCGCTTATCTTTGGCTGACCTGCCCTCTTGCGCAGGCATCCTATTAGCCCGCTCATCCTCGCCGAAAGCCCTCCTGGAATCTCTGGGAGGAGGACCGGGCCGTCCTGGTGGTTGTTGTCTTACCGCCGGACGTGCTTGTGGTGGAATACTATCCGGTCTCCCGCTTTGTAGAGGGCGCCTTGCTTGCTGAGGCTGACCGGGCCGGCTAGTCGTATTTTGCGGGAAGGGACGCTGGCCTCGTTGAGCTTGTTGACCCTCCATTGTTCCTTGAGGAGCACGGCGAATATTCCCTCTGGCTTGGGGGGGAACATTGCCCATGGGCCTTCTTTGTTGTGGACCCTGAGCCGGTGCGGGTCGGCGTCCCGGCTGCGGAGCCTGTGGGCCTGCGGGTCTCCTATTACCACTTGTCTTGGGTGCAAATGGGTCATTTTGACGGTTTTGTTTCATCTACGAACCACCTTTTACTATATTTGGAAATATCTATATTGTCCCTATTCTATCCAACTTATGCTATTTTAGTAAAGTAGACAGAAAAAAGAAAGTTTTTACCAGGGAATAATTTCTCCGCCCATTATGACATGAAGTTCTGAGAGGGTAAAGGGCTAATAAAAACAGATAGGCAGAGAGTAGGGGGAGAGGGGGCTAAAATATATTTTACGGTGACGTAATCATTATGTAATCACAGTGATAGGTAAATTGCTTGACAGCAATTTCTTAGCCCGATATAATCACGCTATCGCAGCCTGTCACGAGATAGCTGCGGAGGATATACATTTATGATTAAAAGAAAATTAGATATTTTATTAATCGCTCTTGCTTCTATCTTGGTTATAGCTGTGATTGCCGTAGTTGTCATAAAGAAGTTAGATGGAGCGAAGAATACTGTTGAGTTTCTTGCTCAACACCGGACTATAGATGTTTCGGAGCCTTCGGTAAAGGCTAGTTCCACCCTGAGCACAGAACCCCAAAAAGTCGCATCTGATGAGAAAAAACCTGAGTTTACAGAAGGCGAGAAAGAAACAATAGTTGACTTGCGTCAGGTTTTCAATCTGGGCGTTGCCAGCGGGCTTGGTCAAGTAGCGGAGGCGCCTGCAAAAGAGACCGTCGGCAGAAGGCTTGTTGAGGGGACGGAGACAGAAAATATTCCCTTCGATACGGTTTATGAGTATACGCCAAATCTTTTTGTTGGTGAGGAAGCGGTTTACCAATATGGTGTAGATGGGCAAAGGGCGGTAACCTATGAGTATACCTATGAGGGTGGTAATCTGCTTTCCAAGAGAGAAGTTAGAAGTTCAGTTCTTACAGAAGCTGTTAGCCATATAATTTTGCTTGGAACGACAGAAGCGGAGCCGGCCGAAGGTGTCTTGTATGCTCCTGCTCCCGCTGCGGGCCAGCCCCCGGCGGAGACTCTGCCGCAGGCTAGTGTAACGGAAGCGACCGTAGCAGAAATTCCTTCGGCAACAGAATCAAAGGATTATACAACTCTTGAAGACTATCTCAACGAGAATGCCACCGAACCCTCCGAGGCAGAGCCTAGCCAAAGCACGGAGCCTACACAAATTGAAGAAGTGACCGAAGCTTCCCAGCAGGTCCCCTTGGAAGGTGTCACAAATCTTGGCTTTCAAACACCGGGAACCAGTGGGGCGACCTCCAAGAACTTTGCCATCGTCCAGAGCCTTTTAGACCGTAACGGAGCACTTACTTACCGGAACTTCTCAAACAATGGCAATGGTACGATTACCGTTGATGGAATCACCCTCGCTATTGAAAGCGGTCCTGTTTTAAAAAATACAACCTACTATGATGGTTATGCGTGTGCCCTGATTACAGGCCTTGAAAATGCCCAGTTCACAATGAACGGGCTGCCCTGTAACGGTACGTCGATGGGACTGATGGCCCAGCGAGGGATTGTTTCCACCTCCATGGCCAATGGGCTTCCTTATGGAACAGTTGTTTTTGTCGAAGGCTATGGACTTGGTGTTGTTGGTGACTGTGGCGGATTCGGGCCGGATACTCTGGATCTTTGTCTTGATGCCGGCGAATGTTCCCAAAACTTGAGCGGAGTGCATACGGCTCACCGCAATGTCTATATTATTTCTATCCCATAGCTATGCGGAAAGACAAGTCCGGATACCCTTCGGCAGCCGATTTATGCCGAAAGTATAAGCTGAAAGCCAACAAAAATTTTGGCCAAAATTTTCTGGATAATAGGGAGAGCATCGAAAGGATGCTCTCCGTTTTTTCCCTAAATGAAGAGGCTTATGTGCTTGAAATTGGCCCGGGATTGGGCCATACCTCTCAGGCCATTCTGGAAAGGGGGGCTTATTTATCAGCCATAGAGATTGATTCGGCTTTCAAGCCTGCTTTGGATGATTTAGGGGCTAAATACCCTAAATTCAAAGTCTATTACGCTGATGCCAGAAATAAAGCCTGGTCGTCTATCTTCCCGGCGGACGTTAAAATATATGTTATAGCTAATCTGCCCTATTATCTGAGCACGGAATTATTTACTAAGGCCCTGCTGGATTTGCCAAATGCGGAGGGGATGTCTTTTCTTTTGCAAAGGGAGGTTGCTATAAAGTTTTCTTCAAAACCGAGCTCAAGAGATTACGGGCCTCCTGCAATACTGGCACAAGTCTACGGAGAAGTTTCCCTGGGGCAAAGAATTGCTGCCGGATCTTTTTATCCCCCGCCTAGGATAGAAAGCCAGACCATTATTTTAATGAAACATCAGGAAAAGAAATTAGCTGAAGAAAAATTTCCGGATTTTTATCATTTTTTAAAAATCCTGTTTTCCTCCAGGCGGAAAACCATGCTGAATAATTTGAGTCTTCACCTAAAGAAAGATCCCGCTAAAATACTAGAGATTAAGGAGCAAGCGCTTGCCTCAAAACTAGATCTTTCCTTGCGGGCGGAAGATGTACAAGCGGATAAATTGCTTTATATCTTCAAAACACTTTATAATCTTATTTGACGGAAAAGTGGGAGATCAGTATGGAAGAAGATTTTATTACTGTAAAAATTGGAAGTATGTACTATCGCATTACAGCGAATGAGGACAGGGAATATGTTCGTGAGGTTGCTAAAAAGGCCAATGAACTTCTCGCCGAAATTAGGGAGCGATATGGTAGTTTAGGTGATGCAGCGGCCGCAGTTTTGGCCTTATTAAATGCCATAGATCGGGGTACGAAAATGGCTTCGAAGGATTCCGAAGTTTATGATAATTTAAGGCAGGTGCAAAAAGACTTAGAAAAGTCTCTTGCCGAGCAGATGAGGCTTCGCGAGAACCTCTGGGAATGTAAAAAAGATTTGATTTATTATCGCAATCTTTGCGAGATGTATGAGGAACGCCTTGATTCTATTCCGAGAAGCTTGAGTAAAACAACGAAAAGCAGCAGTAGCGGTAAAGATAGCCTAAGACCACTTGATAGGTGGCAGAGAACTATGGAAGAGATGGAGACCTTTGATGAATAGTAGGCATATCAAAAAAATACCTATGGAGTTATTGCGCGATGAATTGGCTCCTCAAAAGGCGAGTGCATGGTCTGCAGCCTATGATTTACGGGCAAGCGAAGAATATTTTCTTAAACCGGGGGAAACATTGCTTATTTCGACAGGGCTGAAACTTGCTTTACCGGAAGGCTATGAAGCGCAAGTGAGGCCTAGAAGCGGTCTCTCGCTACGGACAAGACTTCGTGTTGCCAATAGTCCCGGCACGATTGATGCAGATTTTCGGGATGAAGTGAAAATTATTTTGCATAATGCTTTTTCGCAGGCAGAAATAGGGCTTTTATTTGCAGAAAACGATCCGCTTTGTGAGCGTTTTGGTCCTATTGTCAAGGAGATTGCTTTGTATGATTATCTTACTGAGAGAGGGCTGAAAGGAGAACTTGAGGCAAATAAGCGAAGCAATATCCTGCCTTCTTCCTTGCTTCAGCAAAGAGTTTATTTAGATCAAAATGGCTATCCTTGGGGGACGGAACATATCCTGGCCGGAGAACGCCTGGCCCAGCTTCTTATTCTTCCGCTTCTCAGCTATGAATTCGAAGAAGTGGATGATGTCAGCCGGTTTGGTCTGAATCGAGGTGGTGGCTTTGGCCATAGTGGCCGCCTCTGATTCTTAGAACCAGATATCTAAGAAGTATTCTAAGTCGTCAAGATAATCTTGTTTGTCTTTTAGAAAACCATCAAGGTGGCCGGCTGCCGATGTTTCAGTAACAAAGCTCGTTTCCGGCTTAATTCTGACACATTCCGAAATAAAGGCATCACAGCTCACTTGGCCTAAGACCGTATCAGGAATATTCCTTGTAATCATAACAGGAACTTCGACATGGCTAACCAGGGGTATGAGGTTATTGATATCCGGGCCGTTACTTGATAAACGAACAATATCTGGGATAAATCTTGAGTAAAAGTTTTTCTGTAAAAAACTGTTATCTTGCAGGTCAAGCCGAATATAGTCATAGGCTGAGGCCGGAGGAGTATCTAAAATAAAACCGACAATGTCCTGCTTTGTCAGGAGGGGGTCATCCGGCCTGGCCTCTTCTTTTTCCTTTTCACTTATCATTTCCGGTAAGGATTCCCAAGCAAATAGAGAAGCACTTGTACCACTGCCAATACCATAGAGAATAAAATCCTTCCGCCCGCTCATTTTATACATGATATTCATTGCCCCTAAAATATCGCGATATTCCGCATAGCCATAGGCGGAACTTTTTCCGCCGGATTGGCCGGAGTGGCGCAGGTCGATAGCAAAAACGTTGAAGCCTTCATTTACCAGAAAAGAAAAGAGGTCGGCAGTATCCAGATCATATTGCAACTTGTCGGCACCGTTATGATGAATGAAGATGACATTTCCCCTAAAATTATCGTTGTGGGGGAAATACCAACCATAAAGCGGAAGGTCGCTTTTCTGAGGATTAAAAATAAGTTGCTCATAACGGGGCATAAGATGGGAGGCGATGGGGTTATATTCTTTACCGGGCTTATTCATTAGGCTGTTACTTGCTTGAAACAAGCTGACAACAAGGCCGGCAACCAACAATAAAAAAAGAATAAGAACAAGCAAAAGGATTTTCGGCCAAATTTTCTTTGTCCTATTTTTATTTTGCGGGTAAATCTTAAATTCTTTTCTCAAAAGGATGTCCTGCCTTCCAAACTATATGACTACATGCCGGAATATGTGGCCTAAATTATATATATCAACCGAATGTGCCTTGGGCCATTATATCATGGCTTTGTAGTTTATGATAAAATTTCACAGATAGCCTTTGCTAGAATAACTATTGGCTTAAAAATAATGGTCCGGAGAGGAAGGTAATGGGTAAATATATTTTAGGTATTGAAACGTCTTGCGATGAAACGGCGGCAGCGGTTGTCGAAAACGGCCGCATTCTGCATGCTAATGTTATTCGGTCCTCGGCCGCTATTCATGAGAAGTATGGCGGTGTTGTGCCGGAAATTGCTTCTCGGGAACATGTGAATGCCATTATTCCGGTCATTGAGGAAGCCTTGTATCAAGCAAAACTCTCCTTCTCTGATTTAACAGCCCTTGCTGTATGCTGCGGGCCGGGCCTGCTCGGCTCTCTTATTGTGGGCGTTTCTGCCGCCAAAGCTTTAGCGGCAGTTAGTGGCAAACCGCTAATCCCAGTTCATCACTTAGCCTCCCATATAGCGGCGAATTATTTGGCCTTCGAAGACCTCGAACCACCATTTTTAGCCCTAATTGTTTCCGGTGCTCATAGCCATATTGTTGAAGTTGTTTCCTATACGGAGTATAGCTTGCTTGCCCGCACAAGAGACGATGCGCCGGGGGAGGCTTACGATAAGATTTCCAGGGAAATAGGCCTTGCCTATCCCGGTGGTCCGAAATTAGATAAGCTTAGTTATGAGGGCAATCCCAAAACATTAGATTTACCTAGAAGCAAATTTCAAGATAGCCTTGATTTTTCCTTTTCCGGAATCAAGACAGCCACGCTTAATGAGTTGAATAAGGCCGAGCAGAAGGCGGCAAAGCGTCTTGTCATGCGGGAGGAAATTTTATCCAATGCCGATATTGCGGCTTCTTTTCAAGAGGCTGTAGTGGATACACTAATGTCTCATCTTGAAGCTGCCTTAGAGGCCCATCCGCAAGAGAAACTTGTTCTGGCCGGTGGAGTTTCGGCAAATTCTCTACTGAGAAAGCGCTGCGAAGAATTAGGGCGAAAAAGAGATATACAAATATATATGCCCCCTTTAGCCCTTTGCACAGATAATGCGGCTATGACTGCCGCCCAAGGCTATTATGAGTATGAATCAGGAATTCGAGCAGAGAGCTGTCTCAATGCCAGTGCCATGTGGGAACTTGGCGCGCCCTTCCCGGCAACAAGAAAATTATCCACAGAGGATGTGTTGACTTCTTGTGAATAATTTTTGGATTTACCGGAAAAAGGCCTTGGCAGAACGTGGATAAGCCTGTGGATAATGTGCATAACTTTTGTTGATGTTGCCCATTTGTTTTGTTAATGAAATGGTTTTGTAAAATTAGAGGGTCTATGAGTGGATACTTTAATAAAATGGATATATATTGGACGCAGAAGATGCGGAGCAAGCAAATAGGATAGATAGGAAGCATATGAGAAAAGAAGCGATTAAAATATTAGTAAAAAACCGAAAGGCCAGGTTTGATTATCATATACTGGATACCTATGAAGCCGGACTAGTCCTGCATGGTACAGAAGTCAAGTCGATTCGCCAAGGTAAGGCGAATATTGCCGAGGCCTATTGTAGTATCGAAAACGATGAAGCTTTTATCAGAGGAATGCATATCTCTCCCTATGAACAGGGAAACCGTTTTAATGTTGATCCGGATCGTAAGCGCAAGTTGCTTTTACACAAGCGAGAAATTATTCAATTAAAAACAAAGATTAACCAAGATGGCTTGACCTTGATTCCCTTACAGTTGTATCTCAAAGAGGGTTTGGTAAAATTAGAGCTTGCCGTTGCCAAGGGGAAAAAACTTTATGATAAGAGAGAGTCGATAAAGAAGAAAGAACAAGAACGAGAAATTTCAAGGAACTTATATTAGAATGGAGAGAAATGCGTGAGGGAAATCTAAGGAAAGGAAGTATAGTTTATTTCTAGAGTTGCTGTCTGTGCCATAACCCAATCCGGAACTGTTAAACGAATAAATGAGGACAGTTTTCAAATTAATGGTCGTATCTATCCGGATACACTGAATTCGCGTGAGCAAAAAATACATAACTCCGATGACTATTGGCAGCTCTATTCCATCACAGATGGTATTGGAGGGGCGGGGGTAGGCGATATTTCAAGTCGTGTTGTGCAATCTTTTATTATTGACATGCAGAAACGTTTTTCTGAACTGGATCCCTATTACTTTAATTTCAACCAATATATTCAGAACTTTGTCAACCACGCTGATCAGGCCCTGCAAGAAAGGCTGGCAAACGTCGAAGGTGAACATGCCGGTTGCTCGCTTGCTTTAATTCTTTTTGCCGGTGATATCTGCTATACCATGAGTATCGGTAATTGTCGAATTTATTTATATCGTGAGGGTAAGCTTTTTCGAATGACAGAGGACCATGTTCTCCATGACGACCCGGAAGCAAGACCCCTGCTTTTTCTGGGTAAGCATCCCGGCATTATTCATTTAAAGGCGCAGAACTTAAAGCGTATGCAAGTGCGGGCAGAAGATCATTTTCTTTTGCTGTCTGATGGTGTGACCGGTGCCCTCCAGGATGAAGATATTCAGTGGATTTTAGACAAGCCTATGCCTCTTCAAGCTTATGTAGAAAGCATTTTTCAAAATGCAAGACGCTATGATGCCAGGGATAATCAAACGGTACTTGGTCTAAAAGTGGAAAGCCGCCGAGCCTTTTCCAATCCCTATGAAGCATCCGAAAGCTACTTTGGAGAGAGGACTGATTCCCAGGATACAATCCGCTACAAGAGGCATGATGAAGCCCTAAAGACTACAGAATACCGATTGCCGCAAATGTTTTCTCAGCAAGCATTAGACAGTACAAGACCGATTCATACTGCGGAAATTACACGAGTACAGCCCGGCCACACCAACAGGGTGAATGTCCGTGATTTTGACTATGAGAAAGAGTTTGTCCAAGAGGAATATGAGGGCAAGGAATTATTTGACAGGATTTTAGCTTTTCTCATGAAATATCCCGGCATTACGGTCTCTGTCATCCTCCTTTTACTCCTTCTTCTAAGTCTCTACTTAATTTTCTAGTTTTTCTGAATTCTTTTAGGTACATTGGTTCCTTGAAAGTCCAGCGGGCCAGGTGTTATCATAATAGTGCTTCGAGCACTTCATTTATGGGGGTGTACTGGTTTCGACGGGATCGTTGAAGTTAGGGAAGCGGGCAGAGGGCCCCGTTGGCCTCTTTAAAAAACGGGAAACATAATAAATGCCAATAAACCGGCTTTAGCAGCTGCGTAAGAACGCCTGCCATGGAACTGTAGTTATCTGCGACACAGACCTCCATGTAAAAGAGTAGACCTTGCCCCTTGGAGGTAAAAGGGAAAAACTAGTGGCCTAAGCTTTGCCGCCACTTAGTATTTATGAAGCTACCGGCGATGCTCCTCTAGCCAATAAGGGGACATCAAGGGGAATACTCCAAGTATTGGCTGCGCCCGGAGATGCCTTGATGAATGTGGTTTCGGACAGGAGTTCGACTCTCCTCACCTCCACCAATTTGGATTCCTTTATCTGAGAGGAATCCTTTTTTATTTGGAGATGGCTTGCCTATAAGACTGTCACAGACTGACCGGATAGCAGATTTGTGAGAAACTCTAGAGCGGTGCAGGCGGATAGATACTTTTTACTTATAATTTACAGAAGGATCAGATTATGCTAACATGAGTTATGTTTTTAAATAAACTTTTGTTTGTTAGGAGGTGCTTGTATTTTAAATGTAAACCATCAAAAGATTTTGGAACTTTTAAAAGAAGATCCTTTTATGACCCAGCAAGCCATTGCAGACTGTATAGGATTATCCAGGCCATCAGTGGCTAATCTGATTAGCCAACTGATAGAACGAGGTTATATTCTTGGAAAAGCCTATATTCTTGCTGAGCAAAAAGAAGACTTAATTATTTGTATCGGGGCGGCTAATATTGACCATAAATTGACGACCATGGCTCCCATGGTCTTAGAAACCTCTAATCCTATATATAAAAGCTCATCGCTAGGCGGTGTGGTACGCAATGTTGCGGAGAATCTGGGTCGCCTTGAATTAAATGTTGCGCTTCTTACTTGTGTAGGGGGCGATAGTGCAGGGGAAGAAATCATAAGCCAATTACGGGACCTGGTGCAAACACAAAAGATTCAAAAAATAGCCGGTCAAAACACGGGGTCTTATACGGCCGTTTTGTCAAATGACGGCCAATTGGTTTGTGGTTTAGCAGACATGGAAATATGTACTTTAATGAGCCGAGACTGGATTGCAAGTTATGAATCATATTTAAAGAAAGCATCTAAACTTATCGTTGATACTAACGTTCAGCCGGATTGTCTGGAATATTTGATTGAATTTTCCGAACAAAATGACATCGACTTATATATTCTTGGTGTTTCTACCGTTAAAATGCAGCGTATCCCACCTGATGCAGTGAATATCTATTGCGGCATCTTTAATTTAGACGAATCACAAGCCTATTTTAAATCCATGCAAACGGCAGAAGTTCTTGCCCAAGAATGGATTCAGAAAGGCCTGAAGCACGTTATTGTAACCCAGGGAACAAGGCCCGTTATCTATGCTAACCAAGAAGCTGTTTATAAAAAAGCGATTTACTTATCTGAGGGAGTTGTAGATGTAACGGGAGCCGGTGACAGTTTTATTGCCGGTTTAATTTACGGGATCAGCAAAACAGATGATTTCATTCAGGCTATTGACTATGCTTTAGTCAATAGTCATCATACTGTCTTGAGCCCCCACTCTGTTAGACACAATCTAAATCCGAAACAATTTGAAAAAGAAATGGAGATATATAAAAATGAACAAGTTTGTAGTCCTCAATGAGGAAGTAAGCAAGGCCCTTAAAGAAAACTTACCGATTGTTGCTTTAGAATCCACCATTATTTCTCACGGAATGCCCTATCCGCAAAATGTTGAAATGGCTAATAAAGTAGAGGATATTATCCGCCAAAACGGGGCAGTACCGGCAACTATTGCCATTATGGAAGGAAAGATCAAAGTCGGATTAGATGCGGAAGACTTAGAAATACTTGCTACAGCAAAAGATGTCGCCAAGGTGTCACGCCGAGATTTAGCGGCTGTCCTTAGCCAAAAGAAACTGGGGGCAACAACTGTAGCGGCTACCATGATTTGTGCGAATCTGGCCAAGATTAAATTCTTCGTTACCGGTGGGATTGGCGGTGTTCACAAGGGCTATGAAGAGTTTATGGATGTTTCCGCCGACCTGGAGGAGCTGGCCATGACTCCTGTGACGGTTATCTGTGCCGGAGCCAAGTCCATCTTGGACTTGCCGAGGACGCTTGAATATTTAGAAACAAAAGGTGTTCCTGTTATTGGTTATCAAACCGATGAGCTTCCTGCTTTCTACACTCGTAAGAGTGGAAATCCCCTTAATTTGAGAATGGACGATGTGGAGGAAATCGCTGAATTTATAAAAACCAAAGAGGGTTTGGGGCTTTCCGGAGGCAACTTGATTGTTAATCCTATTCCGCTAGAACATGAGCTGGATCAAGCCTATATCAACTCCCTGATTGAAAGGGCTGTAGAGGAAAGTGTAGAACAGCATGTTACAGGTAAAGATATTACCCCCTTCCTGCTGGCTCGTATTGTTGAACTTTCGGACGGTAAGAGTCTCGAGGCCAACTTGCAGTTGGTTTATAACAACGCCAAGATCGGGGCTCAGATTGCGCTTGCCCACAGCAGAAAATAGGAAGCGGAATAATAAAATTTTACGGCACCTGGCTTGTAAAAACATATTTCAATATAATGTACAGAAAAGAGGCATTCTGCTTTTGCTTAAGTAAGAATGCCTCTTTATTTCAGGTCAGGAAATGGATACTGGCAGCCGGTGTATTAATTTATAGCTGAACCGGGTAGGCTTTATCTATGGTATAATTGCAAAAACGCCGAAAGGAAAAAGATAATGAACAGCTAAACAATATGGTTTCTTAATACTCAATATGCCCATTAGGGCTCTTGTTTGTGTGCCATGTTGTAAAAGCTATTGTTTTTCTGCGTAATTCTTGCTTTTGTCTGAGCAAATATTCGTATTTTTTATAATTTGGCATGCATCCTTACTTCAGGGGGATATTATGTTGCAGATTAAAGAATTAAACATTAGCTTACGCGAAGACCATAGGCCGCTTATCAGGGAGTTTACTTTCAGCTTGGGACCGGATGATAAGGTGGCTTTAATCGGTGAAGAAGGAAATGGCAAGTCCATTCTTTTAAAGACTATTTACGACAGAAGGACGGTTGAGGAATACTGTGATATAGAAGGGGAGATTTCAAAGACAAACGAAGTTGTTGGCTATTTGCCCCAAGCTCTTGATGACAGAGAGTTAATGCTTTCAACCGCAGAGTATTGGCAGGCAAAAATTGAGCCTGAATTTTTTGATTATAATAGCTATTACCGCTATCTTGCTGAACTCGGCTTTGATGACGGACTAATAAATACAAAACTCAAAGTTGGTGAGCTTTCAGGCGGAGAACGGATAAAATTCATACTTTTGCTAGAACTCTTGAAAGAACCGACTCTATTACTAATGGATGAACCAAGTAATGATTTGGATGTGTCCTCCCTTATTTGGCTGGAAAAATTTATGAAAAATCTCGCCCTGCCACTAATCTTTGTTTCGCATGATACGAGGCTGCTTTCTGCAGTAGCAAACAGGATCATTCACTTAGAGCAAATTCTTCATAGAACAATTCCCAAACACACTATTACTTCTACAGGCTATGAGGAATATGCGGAGCGAAGGGAAGAACTAATTGTAAGTGAAACTAAGAGGTCAAAGAAAGAGCATGAAGTGTTGGCCAAAAAGGCAGACCGTTTCAGACGGATTCATGATAGTGTCGAGCATGCCCTGAGAAAGACTAAACCGAACAATCCCGGAGCTGGAAAAAATCTCAAGGATAAAATGCGAAGCGTTAAATCTATGGAAAAAAAGCTGGGAAAAGAAAAGGAAAACGTAAAGGAAAAGCCGATTATAGAAGATGTTATACAAATCTTCTTTGATGATACTATCTTTATTCCCAATGGTAAGGAACTGTTGGATTTTCATATTGACTTACTTAAAGCCGGAGATAAAGAACTGGCAAGGGGTGTTCACTTGAAAATTATTGGCCCGGAAAAAATCTGTATTGTCGGAAAAAACGGTGTAGGAAAAACAACGCTCATTAAGCAGCTTATGAAAGAACTGAAAGACTTAAATCAACGTGTAGGCTATATGCCGCAGGCTTATTTTGAATACACGGAAAGAGGGATGAAGGCAATTGATTTTCTTACCAGTGAGTTTACAAAAGATGAACATACAAAAATTTCCAGCTATCTGGGAAGCTTAAATTTTACCAGAGAAGAGATGTACCGGGAAATTCGTGATTTATCCGGTGGTCAGAAGGCAAAACTGTTTTTCGCCAAAATGAATTTGGATAAGGCGGAAGTATTGCTTTTAGATGAGCCGACCAGAAATTTATCGCCTACATCACAGCCGGAAATTATTGCAGCCTTAAAAAAATATCAAGGAGCTATTATTTCTGTTTCTCATGACCGGTATTTTATCGAAGAAGTCTGTGACCTGGTTTATGAATTAACGGAAGAAGGCCTCATCCGTCTATAAGCGGTTGAGGCCTTCCTTATACCTTTATCTTCTTGTTCCTACTTGAAGAGTAGGCCTTCTGCAATCTCCCGGCGTTTTTCTTCACCAAGTAAAGTATTGATAATTTCCAGGGCGAAACTCATGGCTGTTGCCGGTCCTTTGGCTGTGATAAGGTTTTTATCTTTAACCACATCATCCTCAGAGTGTTCCTTGTAGTTGACTTCAGACTCCATACCCGGGTAAATGGTTCCGACATAGTTTCCGGCGACTCCGGCAGCTTCAAGTACCATGGGGGAGGCACAGATACAGGCGATAAAACGCTTATCCCGCCGGCTAAATTCTTCGACCAGGTCAAGCAGGCCTTTAAAGCCGGCTAAGGTTTGGCTTCCCTCAAGACCTCCGGGGGTAACCAGCATTTGATAGTCATCCTTTTTGAAATCTTCGAAAAGCATATCGGCTTTGACTTGCACGTCATGAGCACCGGTAACTGCTAAATTCCCGGTGACGGAAACGGTATCAACAGGGATTTCTGCTCTGCGCAGAAGGTCAACAACAGTCAGGGCTTCAATTTCTTCAAAGCCATCAGCTAAAAAGAGGGCTACTTTTTTCATCTTCATATATCCTTTCTTTTTTATAATGCAAGTTCGGAACGATTTTTCAAGCTTTCCGAAGTATTTAGCTTAGGTTTACCTGTTAAAGACTATTTGCCAGGTAAGGAAACGACCTCATCAGAGCTCTTGGCAATTTTTGCCCAAGCCCTTACAAGTTCTTCTGTTACTTGGTAGCAAAGATGGAAGGAGTCTACCGGCAAAAACTCATAGATGGAGTGGAAGTGATGGGCCCCGGTGAAGTAGTTAGGTGTGGGGATACCCTTGGCCGAAAGGGCTGAACCGTCTGTACCGCCGCGCATGGCAATATACTTGGGCCTTATACCACACTTTTTCATAGCTTCTGCAAGAAGGGCTACAACCGGTTCATCCGGATGGGGTATAGAGTTGGCGATATTCTCATAAATGTCCTCCACAGTCAGCTTAATCTTAGCTGTGGGGTATGTAAACTCAAGCCAACGGTGAATATGGTGGAGGGCTGCTTTTTTCTTCTCAAATTCCTCTTTGTCATGGTCGCGGATATCTAAAGCTAAAAGCGCCCTTGTGGGATTGGCTTCTAAATCAGTTGGCCAAATATAGCCTTCCCGCCCTTCGGTATGCTCCGGCATGGCAGCCCTATCAAGCATTTGGAGTATGTCGCTCACAATCATTATGGGGTTAACCAGTATGTTTTTGCCGCCCATGGGATGGGTGGGGACTCCTTCGATGGCAAAGCTGGCCACTGCAGCATTAAAAGTTTCACAAACAAGTTCACCAACTTCATTGGAATCTATAGTATAGGCACAAGTGACCGGTAGCCTTTTGGGATCTAAAGCTTTTGCGCCAAGAAGGCCGATTTCCTCATCCGGCACAAAGGCCAAATAAACATCACCACACCCAAATGAGGGAAGAGAGCTTAATTGACTGGCTAGCGTCATCATAACGGAGATGGCCGCCTTATTATCAGCTCCCAATACGCTTGTACCGTCAGTCACAAGGATGTCTTGCCCGTTGTATTTAGCAATAGCCGGTATTAGACTTTCTCTCAGCCAAATATCTTTTTCTTTATTAAGCAAAATATCTTTGCCGGCTTCTTTATGGACAATTTGTGGTTTGATAACATCGGATAAATCTATGTCAACCGTATCAAGGTGGGCTACAAAGCCAATGGCATGCTTTTCCGGATTGCCTTTGATACGTGCGGTTAAAATAGCATCATCCGTTAAAATAATCTTATCCACCAGCTCCATTTGTTTAAGTTCTTCCGCTAAACATTGAGCCAGTTCCATTTGACCGGGGCTTGATGGTAAGACATCAGCTTTTTCATCTGATTGAGAAGGGATTGCGGTGTATCTAAAAAAACGTTCAATTAACTCATTTAATACGGCATTATCATACGTCTTCATAGAGGCCTCTTTCTAAACTGTTAAAAATTTTTATACTATAATTAGCAGTGACTAATATTATAGCGAATTTTCCCTCTGTATGGGTAAGTAAGGATGATATGATTGGATTCATTGATCTTAGTGTAACTTTTTTCACTAATGTTGTCGCCAGTATCCTTTTGCATATGCTTATCAATATTGCCTCCTTCATTTTATTGATGCGGGGTTATTTAAATTGAAATATGCTACACTAGGCATGTTATTTTATTTTCCATTGAGGAGGAAAGAAGATGTTAGAGAAGCGTTTCCAACTAAAAGCGCATAACACTACTGTTAAGCGTGAAATAGGGGCCGGTATTACAACCTTTATGACCATGGCCTATATCTTAGCTGTTAACCCACAGATTCTAAGTGAAACAGGCATGCCTGCCGGAGGGGTGCTGATTGCAACAGCCATTGCCTCTTTTATCGGTTGTGTTTGTATGGCTTTCATGGCTAATTTGCCTTTCGGTCTTGCGCCGGGTATGGGACTAAATGCCTATTTTGCTTATGTCGTTGTATTAGCTGAAAAATGCCATTGCCGGTGGTATTGGGCTATTTATTGCCTTCATCGGTTTGCAAAGCTCAGGCCTGGTCGTTGACAACAATGCAACCCTGCTCGCCTTACAAGATTTTAATGCTGACTTTAGTAGAGCCGGAATTAGTGCAGTATTATGCTTAATCGGTCTTGTTATTATTGCTGTCTTGAGTTATAAAAAAGTGAGAGGGGCTATTTTAATCGGCATTCTGGCTACCTGGTTCCTTGGTATCTTAGCGCAGCTTGTTGGTCTTTATATTCCTAATCCGGAAGTTGGCTACTATAGCTTATACCCCAGCTGGTCCTTGCCCAAGTTTGATGAATTCGGCTCCATCTTCGGGCAATGTTTTAATCTGGACTTTAGTAATTTTAGAATCTTAGACTTCTTTGCCATTATCTTTGCCTTCTTGTTTGTTGACCTTTTTGATACAATCGGCACCTTGGTCGGTGTTGCTACCAAGGCGGATATGCTTGATGAAGATGGCAGCTTGCCAAATGCCAAAGGCGCTCTCTTGTCGGATGCCATTGGCACGACGGCCGGGGCTGTCCTGGGTACATCTACGGTTACCACTTTTGTTGAAAGTTCAGCCGGTGTTGCTGAAGGGGGACGTACCGGCTTGACCGCTTTAACGACCGGTGTCCTCTTTTTAGCTTCAATTATTTTATCCCCCATCTTTATTGCTATCCCGGCTTTTGCCACAGCAGCGGCCCTGCTTTACGTTGGCTTTGCCATGTTTACTTCCATTTTAAAGGTAGACTTTGATGATATTACCGAAGCTATTCCGGCCTATATTGCTATCATTGCTATGCCGCTCTTCTATAGCATTGCTGAAGGAATTGCCTTAGGTGTTATTTTCTATGTCATCATTAAATTTCTGACCGGCAAAAAAGAAGATATCAGCAGCTTGATGTACATCTTAGCCCTTATCTTTTTACTACGCTATGTTATTGCCTAGTCTAAAGACTTAAATCAAAAATATACTGACCTCCTGTATTGAACGGATGATTCAAGAAGCGGAGGTCAGTTTTTTATTAAGTAAATTCTCTAATTCATAATCGTATTGAGAATAAAGGAGGCCACTTAGAAGGAACGCTCATTTTTCTTTATGCGTAAAGGGTCATTTTTCAACCGTACAAAAAGTTGCTTGCCATGACTTTTGGGCACATCCTTGTAGTCCATTTCATAACGATCCATAGAGAGCAATAAACTGGAAAGTTTGGCAAAACCATAATTTCGAGCATCAAATGAAGGCTGTTTTTTCGTAAGGAGTTGGCCTACTTCACCTAAATAAGCCCAGCCATCTTCATCTTCTACGTCCCGAATACTTTGATCGACTAAATGTAAAAATTTGTCGTCAATTTGTTCCAGGGCTTTCTTTGAGGATTTACGCTTTCCGTTTACTCTTTCTTTTTGTGAACTTTTCGTTCTTGCTTGCTGTCTAAATCGACTTGTTTTTGCTATTTTATCTTCTGCCTTATCCGCCTGTTCTTCATCATCAAATTCATCCTCGAGGATTTCCAAGTAAATAAAGCGATCGCATGAAGCAATAAAAGCATTCGGTGTTTTCTGTTCTCCAATACCATATACGGTCTTGCCTGATTCCCTAAGTCTTGTTGCCAAACGCGTAAAATCGCTATCGCTTGATACCAGGCAAAAAGAGTCTACGGTATCGGTATAAAGCAAGTCCATAGCATCAATAATTAAAGCGGAGTCTGTTGAATTTTTCCCTGATGTGTAGGAAAACTGTTGTACAGGATTGATAGCGTAATCAAGTAGGTGACTCTTCCAGCCGCTAAGGTTGGGCTTTGTCCAGTCGCCATAAATTCTCTTGATTGTGGGATTTCCATAGCGGGCAATTTCCTGCATCATGGGTTGGAGATAGTGATGTGAAATGTTGTCTGCGTCAATTAATACAGCTAAACGAATATCTTGTCGTGATTTCTCGTCCATAAAAGCTCCTTTCCATTTATTCTCCTATATTCATTTTGGATATGAAATACAGGGCAACTTCATTATAGTCTTTCTGGGATAATTTTCCCAATGAATATCCTTTATTCCCCATAAAGATTATGTATAATTAGCTTGTGAAATAATAGGCAGGAGGAAAAGATATTGCAAAAAGAACCTATCCTACTCATTTTGGCGGCGGGAATGGGCTCGCGTTACGGTGGTCTGAAACAAATTGATCCGGTTGGCCCATCCGGTGAAATTCTGATGGATTATTCTATATATGATGCTATTGAGGCAGGATTTCGTCGTGTGATTTTTGTTATTGGCCACGGGCAGGAAAGCTTGTTCCATGAGGTCATCGGTAAGCGGATTGGAGGTCATATTGAGATTAGCTATGCCGAACAAAGGCTTGATGACCTTCCGGAGCCTATAGAACTTCCCGGAGAACGGGTAAAACCGTGGGGGACAGGCCACGCCATCCTTGCTGCACGAGATAGTATCGATGCGCCTTTTGCGGTAATTAATGCAGATGACTATTACGGAAAAGAAGCTTTTCATCTTGTGTACAACTATTTAAAAAATAATTCCGAGCCTGATGAAGCCCTGATGGTTAATTATATTCTTGGCAACACCCTATCCAGCCATGGGCATGTAACACGTGGTATTTGCACAATTAATGAGGCGGGCTGTCTGGAGTCTATAGAAGAGCATTTTAAGATTAAAGACGGGGGTGAAAGTGCCTTGTTTACGAGGGATGATGGAAAAACCTGGCAAGCACTGGCAAAAAACAGCCCCTGTTCCATGAATTTTTGGGGTTTCCACCCACAGTTTATTCATGATATTAAGGAGGGGTTTTTACCCTTTCTAGAGGCCCATCTCCCGGAGAATCCATTAAAATTGGAGTATCTCTTGCCTGCTTGCGTTGATTGGCTAATCGCACAAAACAAATTAATAGTAAAATGTTTAGAGAGCAAAGCGAAATGGTATGGGGTAACCTACAAGGAAGACCGGCCTGTTTTGCAGGAAGCGATAAAAAATATGATCCGAGAGGGTAAGTACCCTAACAATTTATGGAAAGACAGACAGCTTTGAGCCATCTCGCTCAAGCTTAAGGCGCAAAGGCTAATAGAAACACGTGTAAAGAGGTAAGTCAGGATGGATATTAAAGGTAAATGTGTAGAGTTAATTACCAGTGAATTGGCTATGACAAGGGAAGAGGTTCTCGCCCTTCTTGAAATTCCCCCTAAAGAAGATATGGGCGACCTTGCTATGCCCTGTTTTAAACTGGCAAAAGTGCAAAGGCGGGCCCCGCAAGAAATTGCGAAAGACTTTGCAGAACGCCTCCGGGGTAAGGCTGATTTTTTAGAAAACGTAGTCTCCGAGGGCCCCTATGTAAACTTCTACTACGACAAGGGTATCTATGCTGAAATGGTCTTTGCCAATGCCGAAAAGCATGCCGGTAAATTGCTTCAGCATCAGCCGGAAAAGAAAGAAGACCTTGTCCTGGTAGAATATTCTTCCCCAAACATTGCTAAGCCCTTCCATATCGGTCATGGATTTTCTACTTGCCTCGGGGATGCTATTGCCAATATGTTCGAGTACTTGGGCTATAAGGTTAAACGCTTGAATCATTTAGGGGACTATGGCACGCAATTTGGCCGGCTTATTTATGCCTGGCTGGCCTGGGGTGAAGAGAAGGCCTTAGAGGAAGATGCCATTAAAGAGTTAACGCGTGTCTACATAAAGTTCCATGAAGAAGCAGAAAAAGATGAAGCTCTTTATGATAAGGCGAGAGCACATTTCCGTCATTTGGAAAATGGGGAAGCGGTAGAATATGGACTGTGGCAGCGTTTCCGTGACCTTAGCCTGCAGGAGTTCTCAAAAATTTATGACCGGCTGAAAATCTCTTTTGATAGTTATAACGGAGAAAGTTTTTATTCAGATAAAATACCTCAAGTGGTTGAACTTTTGGAGGAAAAAAAGCTTCTTGAGAAAAGTGAAGGTGCGCAAGTTGTTAATTTGGATGACTATAAACTTAGTCCGTGCATTATATTAAAATCGGATGGTTCAAGTATCTATGCCACTCGTGACCTGGCGGCCATCTTATATCGGGCAGAAACCTATGACTATCAGCGCAATATCTATATAGTCGGTCGCGAGCAAAAGTTTCACTTTCAACAATGTTTTGCTGTATTGGATAGGCTTGATCATCCTAAAAAAGATAAGAATGTACATGTGGCTTTTGGCCATTTGCATTTTGGTACGGAATCTTTCTCTACAAGGCAGGGTAAAATTATTCGTTTGGAAGACCTTTTGGATGAAACCTTGGCTCAGGTTAAAAGGGTGATGAAGGAAGGTAGCTTTGATATGCCGGAGGAGGAATTTGACGAAACTGCTGAAGCCATTGCCATAGCCACTGTGAAATTTCTTTATTTGAAGAGTGGTCGGGAAAACGATATCTCCTTCACCTGGGAAGAAATCCTGGACTTCAACGGGGATACGGCCCCCTACCTTCTTTATGCTTATGCGAGGGCCAAAAGTGTTCTCAGACGGGCCGGCATAGAAAATTTGCAGAATACTCAAGTAGGCCTCTTGGATAGCGAAGAAGAGTTTCAAGTATTGAAGGATTTATCGGCCTTGGAAGGGGCGCTTAAAGAAGCGCTAAAAGCCTATGAACCTTCAATTTTCGTTCGGCAAATTATCAGAACCGTCCGCAACTTTAATCGTTTTTATCAAGAAAAACCGATACTTAGAGCAGATAAAGAGGAAGTAAAATTGGCTCGACTTGCCTTGTGCCAGCTTTTTTCCGAACAGATTAAAATTGCCCTTGCTATTCTGGGTATCGAAGTAGTAGAAAGAATGTAATTATGCCGGATGAGAAAACAGATATCCTGCACAATATTCCCAGCTTTGATGAATTGAGCTTTCCTGAAGTTCAGCCGGGTGAACTTATTGTAAGGGCAGAAAAAATTGCCCAAGAGTTGAGAGGGCTTTCGGAGCCTGCCGGAGTAAAATCTGATTTGCATACTTTTCAGCAGAAAATCTTAGAGGGTCATAGTTTTCTTGCCTTCGAAAAAATTGCTAAAGCCACGGCTAAAGAGGACAGGCCCGGCACAACTTTCTTGGAAGAAGAGATTCATGTTGCCAAATCCATTGTTTATGAAGCCATTGCAGAATTTCCTTACGAGAGTATGGCGGCTTCTTCTGAAGCGACAGACCTTTGGTCACGGTCTTGGCGTTGGAAGCAATTTGAAAAAAATGTTCCCGAGGGCTTGCTCCGCAAGGAGGCCAAGTTAAAACAGGAAATAATGGCCCTGCGCCCAAATCATACGAATATTTTATCTGAACTAGCCGGGGAAATAATGGCCCTGGACTCCTCCATTGCTGATGAAAAGAGACACATATTCTGTAATCGTATCTTTTATGCCTTAGAGAAAAGTTCAGACAGAAGGGAACAACTTCTTTTAGAATTATTCAACGTGCGCCGGGAAATCGCTATTGCTTCCGGCTATCAAAGTTATTCTGATTGGCATGAGGCACGCAGGGGCAAGCGGAGTTTTAACAGACGGGAAGAAGAAGGCTTCGTTACCTATTATGTTGCCCACTTTAGGGAAATTTTGGAGGAAGTACAGGACTTACGAGAAACACGCTGGTCACGCATTTTTGATACTTTTGAGGAACTCTTTTTACTGGCGCCACAGGGGCAGGTACCTATGGCTTGTACTGAGGATGACATTAAAGAAAAAATGATAGCCGGTATCGAAAAAATCACCTCGCACCGTGAGCATTTTTTAATTTCTCTTATTGAAAAGTCTTATGCCTCGAGCGATCCTCGGATATGTGAAGCTTTAGGAGAAACAGCTATCTTGTTACCCTCTGTGCCGGCTTGCTACTTATGTTTAGCGGTTATGGATGAATTTACCCCGATTACGCAACTGTTTTATAAAAGCGGGGAGGCCCTGGCCGACTTATCGGCAATGTTAAACTACCATGTCATCGGTTCATCTAATCAGGATGCATTCAGCAAGGCCGTTTCCGGTTTCTCTTTTTTAAGCCTTTCCTATCATATCTTGGAAGACTTTTATGAAGAAGCCTCTGATTTGGCCTATGATTACGAGTGGTCCAGGCAGTTGATTATGACCTTTTTAAACATTGCCATATATTCTTTAGAAAATAGCCTTTACAAAATAAATGGAAAACTAAGCACGAAGCTTGTCACAGATTTATGGAAGGAAATTGTTCAAGAAGTATTTCCTTTTATTGTTCTTGATGATGAGCAAGATAAGCGGTCCCGCTTGATTTGGCAGTACCTCCTTTCCTACTCGATTGATCCTTATCAGTCTTTGGCCCAAGTTTTAGCCTTTGTCACAGTTCTTGCTGAAGGTCCGAGGAGACTTTCGCGAAATGTTTTATCAACAAAGCTGAATCAGTTTTTGTTAACCAATCCGGGCGGGGCCATTGTTGAGCGTTTAGAGGCAGCCGACTTACGTTTGGCCTATGAACCGGAAACCATTCATAAAGCAGCCTTCGCTTTATGTGATCTTTTGGAATTGTAATATGCAAAAATTGCCTAGGGAATTTGTTTTAGAGATGGAGAGGTTGTGGGACGCATACCGGCCGCCGGGGACGCTTGCTGAGTTTTTTGCGGCATTTGAAGGAACAGCCACAGAAGGCCTTCTTCTCAATACAAGAAAAATTTCTTCGCCGAAGGATTTTGCCGAAGAGGGTTTTGCCTTTCTTGAGCCGATACCTTGGGTGAAGCAGGGCTACTATCTGCCGGAGAACAATTGCTATTCAAAGAGCATTTCCTACCGACAAGGGCTCTTTTATCTGCAGGATCCTTCCGCCATGCTCCCGGCTGAAGTAGCTATGGCAAGGCCGGGTGAATATGTCCTCGACATGTGTGCAGCACCCGGGGGCAAGAGTTTCCGCATTCTTTCCGATTTAGGAGAAAAGGGATTTTTACATGCCAATGAATTACAGGAAAAGAGGGCCAAGGCTCTAAGTCGTAATATTGAGTTATCAGGGTCAGCTGTGGCTTTTATTACATGTCATGATGCGCTTGAGCTGAAATCTAAGCAGAAAGGCTCTTCAGTCCTCTATGACCTTATCTTGCTTGATGTTCCCTGTTCGGGTTCTGCCATGTTCCGAAAAGATAGACGGAGTCTATCTTCCTGGCGTAGACATAGAGGCCGAGAACTACTTGACTTGCAAGCGGCTCTGCTTGACGAAGCCTATCGGCTTTTGACTCCCGGAGGCCGCATCGTTTACTCCACCTGTTCTTTTTCCTATGATGAGAATGAAGGGCAGGTAAAACGATTTTTAGAGGTCTATCCTGAGTTTTCTTTGCGTAAATTCTCCCTCCCTCATGTGGATACCGGTTTAACAAAAGGGGAGGAGGACCGGGAACTCGCAGCTTGTCTTAGAATTTGGCCTCATAGGGCAAAGGGTGAAGGACAATTTGTGGCAGTTTTACAATGTCAGAAAAAGTATTTAGAACATAAAATCCCTAAAAAGCGGAAGCAAGAACCGGGGAAGGCTGCAGATATGGCCTTTTCTGTCTTTCTCGAAGAAAATATAAATAAAGCCGGGAATTTTTTTGCAGAATGCCGGGACGATAAGAGGCAAGTTCGTGAAAAAGAAAGCAAGTTGCATTTATTTCCTGCTGATTTTCCGCTTTCCAATGCCCTGTATTACATGAAGACGGGTTTATATCTCGGGCATGTGAGGGGAGAGAGGGATAAGCTTCAGTTTGTTCCTTCGCAAGCTCTTTTGCAGCATTTAGACCTTGCTGATTTAAATTATTACTTGGAACTGGACAAGGGGCCTCTTATGGAGGGTGCATTGCAAGGGCAAACGGTTACTTTAGACCATATCAAGCAGGCTTTTTCACATGGAGAAGTAAAGAGCGGACTTTCTCTTGCTGAGGTTGAAGCCCTTGCTGCCGGCAGCTATTTAGTTCTTGCTTTTGGGGGACGGCCTGTTCTTTGGCTTAAGAAACAAGACAGTTATTATAAAAATGAGTATCCAAGGTCATGGATTAGCTAGAATTGAAACAACAGGGGGATGATTGTATGGAAATTATTATTGCTAGTAATAATCAAGATAAAATTAGAGAGTTTCGTGAAATTATACAAAGTAAAGATATAAACTTTTTGTCCCTGGCAGAGTGTGGTTTTACAGATACCATTGTAGAGGGCGGGAAGACTTATAGAGAAAATGCGGAAATTAAGGCAAAGGCTGTCTTTAGCCGGTTGAAAAAGCCCGTTCTGGCTGATGATTCCGGACTGTCTGTTGATGTTTTAGATGGTTATCCCGGCATCTATTCTGCTCGTTTTGCCGGAGAGTCAGCAAACTACAAAACAAAAATTGAACACCTGCATGATTTACTTTCTCCTTATCCGAAAGACGAGTGGACGGCCAGCTTTGTGTGTTCGCTCTGCTACATTAATCAGGCCGGAGACCTGTTTCATTTTGAAGAACGTGTGCAAGGTTTACTTATTGATGAGATGCGTGGTCAAAACGGTTTTGGCTATGATCCTATTTTTTACCTACCCGAGCTTGGCCTGACAAATGCCGAGATTCCGGCTGCTGAAAAACATGCCAGAAGCCATCGCGGCCTTGCCCTTAGAGCGTGGCACAAAGCCTTGCTCAATTCAGAATTTGACTAATCTAGCTGGAAGAAGAAAAAAGAAAAGCAGGGTGATTCAGGATGAGCAAAAGACAGCGAAAACAACAATTTATTATCATAAGTGAAGAAGCGGCCTCTGATATGTACAAAAAAGTTGTACGGGTAAAAGAACTATTGGCAAATGACGCCGACTTATCGGTTAACCAGGCATGTAAGGATGTGGGAATTAGCCGAAGTGCTTATTACAAGTACCGTGACGCTGTGTATCAATATGTTCAGATAAACAAAAATCAAGTTTATCAGTACAGGATGCTCGCCGATTTTTGTCCGGCTTTTCTAAAAAGTTTTGCCGGTATCTTAGAAGCTTATCCGGGAACTATTGTGCAATTTTCTCAGCAGATAGATACCCATAGCCTTAGTAGGGTGAATTTTTCCCTGCAATTGGCAAGTCAGAAAGAAGCTAAGGCCCTTTTTAGTGACTTGGAAAAAATAAGGGGAGTGGAAAAGCTTGAATTACAACTCCCTCTGTAAAGTGACAGAAAAAGCTGATTGTGATAAGCTAATTATTCGGGAGAGATTTTTTAGAAAGGACAAGAGATGATAAACTGGGCGTTAAATCTTGAAATATTTGCTTTTCACCGGCTTAAATCCCAAGGCTTCGTGCGCGCAAGCTTGCTTCTGTTGCTTTTTTTACGTTTTTTTCTCTGGTCCAGCCCGCATAGCGCGGCTAATCTTTTACAAGAGCTAGTCAATGTTTTGTATGCCAACGGAGACCTTCAAGAATATCTATCAGGAGTTAAGAGTGCAGATTGGATACTTATAGGAGCTCAAGCCCTGTTCCAGTTTATCCTGCCCATATTTTGTATTTTATATGCTTTAATTTTAGTGATGGAGACCTTGAACGGACCTGAAGGAAAACTTCAAAACATGGCCGGGAGGGGGACAAAGGATTTCTTTATGAGCCTTTTTACTGCCCGCTTGCAGCTAAAAGCTGCCAGACTCGTCCAAACACAGGCGAAGAAGGGGCAGACTGATGCTTGGCCAAAGCTTGAAGAGGAAGAGCAGGGGAGTTTTCTTACCTCTGCCCCTGAGGAACCGGAGCAAGCCAATTCAGAAGGACAAGAAAATATATTGAGGGCGGAAAGTCTTCTCCCCCGGCCCGGTGAAACGATATTTATCTGCTGCGCCAGGCGAATCTTTAAAGCTCTGCCTAAATTATTCCTCTTCATTTTACTTTTCAATCTGGTTAGGGCTGTATCTGTCTTATTTTTCGGATTGCCCTTCCTGTTCTACTTTAGTGCCTTTTTATTGGCCCCTATCTACATGAGCGAAGGAACGGATTTTCTCGCTGCCATGAAACAAAGTTATAGGGATACGAGTGGTTTAAAACTTTATATTCTATCGAAATACTTTCTTATCACCATTGTTATTTCAATATTGGATAGTTTATTTTACGCTGTTTTTAAAAATTATCTCTACAGCTATATTTTGCTGACAAGCCTTTTACAAGCGGTGCATGTACTGGTTGAAGGGCGATATATAGGTTTGATGCATCTTTTATTGGGCAAGTTTCCCAAAGTGGGGGTAAAGGCTACATCAAAACTCTGACCCCTTTCTTTCATTTGAGTTTTAGTCTGGGAAAGAAAGGATATTATTATGATTGATTTAATGAATAAATTACGAGAGCTGGAAGAGTATGGGGAAGAAATTGCTCATCTCAGAAAAACCCTGTCACCGGAAACAATTGCGGAATATATTAGTGAGCTTGAAGCAAAGACTTATGAAGAAGGTTTCTGGCAAAATGTTGACCTGGCAAGCCGCATACAGAAGGAAATTAGCGACCAAAAGAAAATTCTCTCCGCCTTCAATGAACTGGAAGAAGACTATGACTTTCTTCTTTCCTTATGCGAGCTGGCTATTGAGGAAGAAGATCCTGAGTTCATGCAGCATGTAGAGGAAAGAGAGCATCTTTTTTCAAAGGCCTTGCAGACACTGCGTATGCAAACCTATTTTGACCAGGAACTTGATGAGAACAATGCTATCCTGACCCTCCATGCCGGTGCAGGAGGAACAGAAGCATGCGACTGGGTGTCTATGCTTTTCCGTATGTATTCTCGTTGGGCTGAGCAGCACGATTTTTCTGTCAGAGTGCTGGACAGTATTGATGGCGAGGAGGCCGGGCTCAAAAGTATTTCTTTTAAGCTTATCGGGTCATTCGCTTACGGCATGCTCAAGAATGAAAAAGGGGTGCATCGCCTGGTGCGAATTTCTCCCTTTGATTCAAGCGGAAGAAGGCATACCTCATTCGCTTCTCTTGAAGTCTTACCGGAACTTGATGAGGACATTCAGGTAGAAATTGATGATGACGACTTACGCATTGACTATTACAGGGCTTCCGGTGCAGGCGGTCAGCATGTTAATAAGACCTCCTCGGCTGTTCGGATTACCCATCTGCCGACAAATATTGTGGTGGCTTGCCAGAATGAGCGTTCTCAGCTGCAAAATAGGGAAGTGGCCATGCAAATGCTCAAAGCAAAATTATATACACTGGCCAAAGAGAAACAATTAGAAAAAGTGGAGGACCTCAAAGGAGAACAAAAAGATATTGCCTGGGGCAACCAAATTCGCAACTATGTCTTTTGTCCTTACACCCTGGTTAAAGACAATCGAACGGATGTCCAAGTGGGTGATATTAATGCCGTCATGGATGGAGATTTAGACCCCTTTATACTGGCCATGCTTGCGCAAAATGCCGGAAGCGAGGGCTGATTTTTGTAAGGGGCGGAAGTTTATCGATAGCAGGGGTTTACAGACTTTACGACATGTACAAGCGGGAAGGGTAGCAGTATGAATATTGGAATATTTGGCGGATCTTTTGATCCTTTTCATGTTGGGCACAGGAAGATTGTTGAAGGCGCTCTTGCTTATAAAAAATTTGACAAGTTATTAATAATTCCTACAGCCCGCCCCTCCTACAAAGACCGTCGCTTATCCCCGGCAATTTACCGCTATCTGATGTGTTCTCTAGGCTTTCGAGACCTTCCGGAAGTTGAGATTGTCACTCTTGAGCTGGAAAATACAGAGAGGAACAGCTATACAGCAGAAACGCTGGAGACCTTACGTGTAATGGCCGAGGAAAATTATTCAGAACCGATACACTTTAGCTTGATTTACGGTTCTGATGCCCTTGATTATTTTGAAAAGTGGTATAAACCGGAAAAAATTCTTAAAGAGGCAGAGGTTTTCATTGCACTTCGTGGTGATGATGCTTTAAAACAGGAGAAATATATCTTGCTGGCCGGAGAGCTTATGGCTAAATTAGGTGGAAAGATTTCCTTTTTCCCCATGGAACAGCTTGAGTTATCTTCGACAGAGCTCCGGAATGAGCTCCAAGACGGGTACATAAGAGAAAAGGCTTTTGTGCCGGCAGTTGCGGAATTTTTGAGGGTCAATAAACCCTATCTGTTTTCTGAATTGTTTGAAGAACTGCGGCCGGAAACAAAGCTGGAAGCAAGAAGGATAGAAATGCTTTTGTGGAAGCTGATGGGAAAACCACGCTTACTTCATTCGCAAAATGTAGCCCTCCTGGCTATGTACTTTGCCTCTTGCCATAAGCTGGATATTGATCAGGCCTATTTAGCCGGTTTACTCCATGATGCATGCAAAGAGTTTCCCTTAGATGTCCAGTACGAATATGCCGCCAGGAGTGGGTATGAAGGAGTGCTGTACGATAAAACTGTGCATGGTCCGGCGGCTTCTGTCTGGATTTCCGAGGTCCTGAATATAAGGGATGAAAATATTTTGAATGCTGTCAAGTACCATGTCACGGCAAGACCCGGGATGAGCGATTTGGAAAAATTAGTCTATATTGCCGACAAGACTGAACTAGCTAGAGAATATGAGCGCTTAGATGAGATACGGGCCCTTGCAAGAAAAGATATTAATGCCTCAATGCGTCTTTGCCTTTATGAAGTTGCCCGCGCGATGAAAAGAAAAGGACTCCCTTTGCATGATTTAACAAAAGCTCTTATTGAAGAGCTAGGAGGATTTCCCGACTAGTGGTATTTTTTCTTTATATCAAGTAAAATTAACAAAATATTTGAGGCAGTTAGCTGCTGGGAAGGAATAGTATTTGGACACAAAACAAATTTTGGATACGATTATTGGTGTATTAAAAGAGAAAAAGGCAACAGATATTGTTGCCATCCCCGTTGCTGAGAAGACAACCTTAGCGGATTATTTTGTGATGGCAAGTGCCACAACAGTTACCCACCTTCGTTCTTTGGAAGATGATATTACATCAAAGTTAAAAGAGGATTTCGACCTCTTTCCTCTCGGAGTTGAAGGAAGAGAAGCTGGACGCTGGATTCTAATTGACTATGCAGCTATCGTTGTTCACCTGATGCACAAAACGGAGCGTGAATATTATGCCTTGGATAAATTTTGGCAAGGCAAAGAAAGTGAAATTATCAGCCCGGATGATCCCGTCTTACTGGAGCAGCAGACAGAAAGAGAATGGGGATAGGCCGATAGAGAAAGTGACAGAAGTTGTCTGTCTTTGTCTGCAAGTGTATTGTTGGAAGAAGCTTCTCCTTTATACCATGAGTTAGAGGAGAAGTTTTTATGTGTATAAAAAATTACTATAAAAAACGTGCGGAAAGAGAAAAATACGAAGAAAAAATCATGAAGTATTTCATCCGTAAGGATGATAATCCGAAAACAAAGCGAAAAAAGAAAAAACAAAAGAATGACCTGCCTTACTATCTTCTTTTACTTGCTCTTCTTATTCTCGCAATTCTTTTGGGATTATTTGCGCGCAAAGATTCAATCTTTCTTTATAAGCGAAAAGACCTGAATCAGCTAACTTTTGAACAAATGGAGGCCCTTCGTGAGGAAGAAAGGGCAAGTCTTGAAATCGGGGAAGCGGACTTGAAAAAGAACTTTTCTCCGATAGAACAAAGCGCCGGGACAGAAAATACAAGCCTCGTGGTGTATGTGAGCGGAGCTGTTAAAGAACCGGGAGTCTACGAATTGGCAGCCGGCTCTTTAGTGAATGATTTGATTTTAAAAGCAGGCGGATTTTCAGAAACACCCCATGCCGAAACACTTAATTTAGCGGCCAAGTTGCTGGCCAATTCCCATATCCATGTGCCCTTTGTAGAGGATATGAAGAATGGACTGGCCGGCTATTCGCAGGGTCAAATGCCGGATTCGCCTCTAAAAGGAGGACCAGTGTCTCTAAACTACGGGACGGCAGAAGAACTTATGACTATTCCCGGAATTGGGCCGGCCACTGCAAGGGCTATTATAGCCTACAGGGAAAAGCAAGAGCGCTTGATTAGCAGGGAAGAGCTGTTAAATATTTCCGGGATTAAAGAAAAGAAGCTGGAACAAATCAGCCCCTACTTATGTGAACCCTAAAATTTCGAGTTGCGCCAAAGTAAATAAAGACAAGTATTAAATAGGCTATACCTGCTTACCGGAAAATATCCTATACTAAGGTAAGCAGGATTGGCGAATAAAAGCTTCCTAAGAATTTTTAGAAAATACATAAAGGGGGATAAAATGAATTTTGATGAGTTAAAAAAGAATCTGGAAGAAAAATCCTACACCGTACATTTTTTTGATACTGCAGAAGAGGCAAAGAGCTATATGGCGGAGCAAATTCGCAATACCACTGTAGCTATCGGCGGCTCCATGACAGCAGAAGAGATGGGCTTATATGAAGAATTGTCAAAAAACAACAGGGTGCACTGGCACTGGAGAAAACCGGCAGAAGGTGCGTCAAAGAACATTCTGCAAGATGCCCGCCAGGCAGACGTTTATATTTCTTCTGTTAACGCTATTTCACAGCAAGGCGACATTGTCAATATTGATGGTACAGGGAATCGGGTAGCGGCAACAATTTTCGGCCATAAAAAAGTGTATTTCCTTATCGGTAAAAATAAGCTTACTGAAACACTTGAAGAAGCTGTAGAGCGGGCGAAAACCAAGGCGGCAACACTCAATGCTGAACGAATTTTTAAAGACAAGATGGATGAAAAGAGTGTGGACAAAATTTCTTGTGTCTTAAGTGTCTTTTGGCGTAAGCCAAATTCTTGCCCATATGAGGTAATACTAATTAATGAGGACTTGGGTTATTAAAGAATAGGAAAAACAAGTCTGAAGAAAAGGATTAAATCTGCACACCGCCTTGCTGTGGCGGATATGATAAAAGGCTCTGAGTCAAGATTGTCTCAAAGCCTTTTCATTTTTGTGGTCGGAGTGACTGGACTCGAACCAGCGGCCTCTTGGTCCCGAACCAAGCGCTCTACCACCTGAGCTACACCCCGAAAGCATTAAAGATTGTATATCTTTTTGCCTTGAATTACAAGTGTAGATGGGTGATAATTATTTGAGTTGATTTATAGAGGAGAGACTTCAAAGATGAGTTATGCCGATCAGTTATTTATCGAAACCTGTCAAAAGATTCTTAATCAAGGTGTTTGGCAAAAGGACAAAGTGCGTGCTGTTTGGGAAGATGGTAAGCCGGCCTTGTGTAAAAAAACTTTTGCCGTAGTCAACCGTTATGATTTAGAAGCAGAATTTCCCATACTTACTTTGCGCAAAGTTCCCCTGAAAAATTGTATTGACGAACTATTATGGATTTGGCAAAAAAAATCAAATAAAGTCAGTGAACTGGCCTCAGGAATTTGGGATGCCTGGGAAATGGCTGATGGAACGATTGGCAAGGCTTACGGTTATCAGCTAGGGAAAAAAACTCGCTATAGCGATGGGGAATATGACCAAGTAGACCGTCTTATTAAAGATATTAAAGAAAATCCGGAAAGCAGAAGGTTGATTTGCCATATGTATGCGATAGAAGATCTTCCCGAGATGGCCCTCTATCCTTGTGCCTATAGTATGACCTTTCAAGTTGCGGATGGTAAGCTGAATGCTTTATTAAACCAGCGTAGCCAGGACATGCTGGTTGCAAATGGCTGGAATGTGACTCAGTACTCTATTCTGGTGCATATGCTGGCTATTGAATGTGGCCTGCAAGTGGGTGAGTTGGTACACGTAATCGCTGACGCTCATATATATGACCGCCACATTGATATTGTAGAGGACTTGATTAAGCGGGAAACTTATCCTGCTCCAAAACTGCGGATTAATCCGGAAGTCACTTCTTTCTATGACTTTAAACCGGAAGATTTTACACTGGAAGACTATGTGCACGGTCCGCAAATTAAAAACATTCCGGTTGCCATATAGTCCGAGTGCGATAAAGAGGAGAAACTGCTGACATGATTGCTGTAGTTGCCATAGACCAAGCCTATGGAATAGGAAAGGACGGGGCTTTGCTAAAACCGATAGGGGCTGATTTAAAGCGTTTTAAAAGCCTGACAATGGGTAAGGTTTTAATTTATGGCTCCAAAACACTGAAAACTTTCCCCGGGGAAGAGCCGTTAAAGGGACGGCAGAATCTCATTTTGAGTCGCAAGCTTGCCCCGGATGCTATTCCGCGGGCGGAAATTTATCCTTCGCTGGTTGCTCTTCTGGAGCGGGTTGACGAGCTAAAAAAGGCAGGGCGGCAAGAAGATGACTTTTGTGTGATTGGAGGGACTTCCGTGTATGAGTGCATGCTCTCTTATTACGACAAGGTTTATCTGACAAGAATTGATGCTGTGTTTCCTGCAGACTGCTATTTCCCGAATCTTGAAGACAATGGCTTCAAGAAAAAAGAGGAAAGTTCTTGGCTTGAGGAAGATGGTGTCCGCTTCCGCTATGAAACCTGGGTGCGTGATTTGTAGCTGGCCGGTGTATAGAGGCTGACTGGGAAGGGGTAAAGTATGGATAAGAGCAAGCAAATAGAATTTATGCCGGTTCATTTAAAAGATGAGAAAATTTTATCCGACTTTGCTTTGCCGGCAGATAGAATTAGGCGAGTAGCTGACAGGAAAAATCTATTACGTTATTTTACCCATTGTTATTACTGGGAAAATGAAAAAAACCTGGCCCTAGCCTTTATTCAGGAAGCCCATTTTCATTTTACCGGCCACCGGGCCTTTATCTATGCCAAAAAAGCCCTGAACAGCAAGGAGTTACGGAAGCTGCTAAGCGACCTTTTTAAAAGGCATAGCCATTATTTAGACTTGGAATTAATTTTTTGTGAGCAAGGACCGGTAGCATCCGGTGATTTTAGGGGATTGAATGTAGATTTTTCTGAAAATACTTATGTAGAAGATAGTAATGGCCACTTAAAGAGAGCTGTTTCATGCCGGGTATCTCGCTTCCATGTACTCACGAAATCTATTTTCATTCCTGCAAAAAACTTTGCCCTTATAGTCAGCTGTGACGACCGAGAAGATGTTTTGGTTCGCTCTGCTTTCATCAGAAATGCAGAACCGGTGGAAGATCTTTCTACCAAGCTTTTTTTGACCCATCTTGGTGTTCTTGACCCTGAAGGACGTTATGATGCCAATTTAGCAGCTTCAAGGGCCCAAGATTTAATGTATCCGGAGCTTCTCCTTGAAGCGGAAAGACAGATAAGGGAATATCTCTCCGGTAATCGGAGAGCCTTTGAATTGCCTTTGAAAGTAGAACAAGGAACCGATTTTCAAAACAAAACCTGGCGAGCTCTCCAAGACATAACTTATGGCTCCGCCATAAGTTATGAAGAGCTTGCTTCGCATGTTATAGAGGATGGAGAAGAGGCCAGGTACTTTGCCCGAGCCGTAGGTAACGCATGTGGGAGAAACCCCCTGGTTATTTTCGTTCCCTGCCATAGAGTTATTGGTAAGCAAGGTGACCTTGTCGGATTTACCGGAGGTGTGGATATCAAGTCTCAACTTTTGAATTTAGAACTTTTCAACTACGAAGGATTCACCGGTTAGTGTTAAGTTATTAAGATTTATCAAACTATTCAAAAGTTTTTTTATGAAAGCCTTGACAAGAGAGAAGAAAGCTATTTATAATCCTGTCTTTGACAGTTCCCTAGGATGCTAACGCCCGCAAAGCGTTGAAATGAAAGGCTTACGGGCGTTTTTTATCGGGTATGTATTTTGCGTACATTCTACTGTTTGGTAAAC